>JAEHKU010000001.1 GCA_016838825.1 Nitrosopumilales archaeon
ATTGCAATAATCATAGAGATTACGAGACCTACAATCTTTAGTTTAGTATTTCGTTTTTCTTTGTTAGATTTCATTATTTTAGTAATCCAAATAGTACAAGAAAAAGTATTGTGAATCCTACTCCTATACCGAAAATTATCTTACCACCCTTCCCACCAGATGATAGACCTGCTTTCATACGTAGAAATTGAATTCTAACTTTGATTTTAATATTTGATACGAACTGTCAGCGAAATAAATGCGAATTAAACCATTTACATCAAATAAGACCAAAAGTACCTAAAAAGACATCATTATAGGACGTTTTTTATTCAGCAATAGGAACAAAATAAGAAATCAAGACTTTTGTGATCGTTAAAGATCTTTTTACAAATCAATGAATCTTTTAGTTTTTCTTTTTTCCTTAATCCAATGTTCCAAAGCATGGCCATAATACCAACCAGCTATACCAATGGCTAAGCCAATAATACTAAAAGTAATGATATCAATCGAAAACTGTTCCATGGTACTTACTATGCTTTCTTATGATCTCTAACGTGTGTCCTCATTGCATATGGTGACATTGAAGTAAACACGCACTTGGGACATTGCCATTCTAGCTTTCCTCTAACAAAATACTTTCTTTCAGGATACATGGTAAATCAAAAAAAAGGGTTAGTCAACCTCAATGTTCTTACCTGTCTCTTGTAGTTTAAAGTGAACCTCTAAGATTCCGTTGGTATAGGATGCCTTGATAGCATTATCGTCAACTTCTTCCTTGATTGGTGCTTCTAGATGATACTTTTTATCACCATGTTCAGCATCAATACAAACTTTCTTACCTTCAACTACAACTTTGATGTCTTTTTTCTCTACTCCAGGCATCTCTGCTACAATCGTTAGCGTCTTCGTTTTCTCATCTACAAACGTATCAACTAATGGTTCTCTTGTCTCAGGTTTCTGGGAAGGTAGTTCTGGCCTTACATTTCCATATTCTTTGACTACCGGCTTTCCATCAGGGCCAACCATCATGGAATAACCATAAATGTATGGACCAAATGTTAGGAGGTTGCCTGATTTTGCTTTTTCAAAGAGATCATCTAGATCTGGAAATCCTTTAGACATCATTTGAAAGAGCTTATCGAATTCGTCATCTAACCAATTTGTCATATTCATTACAATATGTAATACTCATTACAATATATAAGTATTTCTATGCTTTCCTTGTATTTATTACAAATACTCATATACCTTACATTATATAATATTTACGTATGAGATCAACAACTACTTCCGTTCCTGATGTCATTCGGGAGGTAATCACACGAAACCGCTCAATCTACGATTGTATGAAAATGGATATCATAAACTATACTGCCCTAGCCGTAAAGATCCAAAAAGAGGTTGAAAGCATCCTAAGAGCTCCTGTAAATCTAAACACCATAGTAGTGGCCATCAAGAGATATGCTGATTCATTTACCGAAAAGGAAGAAGTACGAGAACAACCTGTCCTTAAAAACGCAAGATTATCGCTAAAAGATGGTATTATTAATGTCAAACTCTCAATTCGTGGGCCAAAAGCGCTGGATGCTGCATCTTTGATGAATAAATTTGCTCAGATTGACCCCGGTCATGATTTTTTTAGAATGTCAGACACGTTTCGAGTTTTAACGGAAGACCTATCCGATGTAAGAAGTCTGTTGGACTCACTCGGTGGTGAAAAAAATGTATTTCAAACCGGTCTTGCAAAAATAAACATACGTGTTCCAGAAGCTCATAGAAGATCTGATGTAGTTTCCTATGTAACAGAGATTTTGCACAGCAATGGCATTGAACTAGAAAACGCGTTTTTCGGAGTAGATGATATAGTAATTGTATTACAAAGGAAGAATGCTGCTAGAGCTTACGAATTATTACGATCAGAAATTAGTAGATAAGATTTCACTAAATGCCTAACGTCTCGGGCTTGGTCATTTCTAGCACGACCCTATCACCGACAGACAAGCCAAGATCTTTGTACTCACGCATTTCAAGCTTGAGAGAAGTTACTCCACCCGGCATGCCAAAAACTCCACCTGACATCATTTTGTTTAGACCCTTGACCATATCGTCCATGTTCGTAAATCCTGCAACGTTTGAGCCAAAGGATGGGAGTTGTTGTTGGTTTTGTTCCTTAAAGTCTTTAGGAGAAGTTAGTGATATCACTACGTAAGGAGCGCCGTCTGGGGAAGCATCAATACGAACCACAACGTATTCTTTCTTCACGTTTTACGAGAGTTTTTTATAATATTTTATTCTTCGCCTTTGGAAGTTTGGTTTTTGCAATCATAATTTATTAGGTTCAGAAATTTTTCCTTCGATACTAGATGATATAACCCCAATTTCTAAGTAGATTTAATGGTAAAACAAAAGAAAAAAATTCTGATCCTTGGAGGAGGCTTCGCGGGAATCGAATGTGCCCGAATTCTCGAATCTAAGTTCATGCGGGATTATGATATTGACATAACTTTAGTGAGCGAAGATAATTTTTTCCTTTTTACTCCCATGCTGCCTCAAATCGCATCAGGAACTATAGAAACTAGACACATTATAATATCAATCAGAACTCTTTGTACAAAAATAAAATTCTATGAAGGTGAGATCAGAAACATCGATCCTTATGGCAAGATTGTAAATCTTATGGGAACAGAAGAAAAACGTGGAATTACACTTCATTATGATTACTTGGTTTTAGCTTTAGGAAGTGAAACTAATTTTTTCGGTATGAAAGAATTAGAACATTATGCTTACACATTGAAGACACTTAATGATGCCGTGGTTTTACGAAATAGAATTATTGATATGTTAGAACAAGCTGAAAACGAATCTGACCCAATTTTAAGAAAAAGTCTATTAACATTCGTTATTGTAGGAGCTGGATTTGCAGGAATTGAAACTGCTGGTGAACTTTATGATTTTTTGTTAGATGCAGAAAAACATTACCCTAACACAGGCAAAGAGAATGTAAGAGTTGTTGTTCTTGAGGCATTACCTACTATTTTACCTGGATTTAATGAAAAGCTTGCAAACTTTGCCTTAAAGAAATTAACAGAACGCGGAATAGAAATGAAACTCAACACAAAAGTATCGAACTTTGACGGAATGGAAGTGATCATTGAACGGCTTTCTGACAAAAGACAAAACACCAAACAACAATCCGAGTTACAATCAATTCAAACAAGAACGTTGATCTGGACAGCTGGGGTTACTCCAGTAGATATCATAAGGAATTCTGTTTTCAAAGCTGAAAAGGGTAGGATAGTAGTTAATGAGTTTCTAGAGGTTCCTAAATTTGGTGGAGTTTTTGCAATTGGAGATTGTTGTCTTACTATTGATCCTGTGACCAAAAAACCATATCCCCCTACTGCACAAATTGCACACGAACAAGCAAAAATTGCAGCCCGTAACTTGGAATCCTTGATAAAAAACAAAACCAAGAAACGGTTTGAATACAGAATGAAAGGCCAAATGGCAATAATAGGAAAAAGAACGGGAATAGCATCAATTTTCGGCGCAAACATCCATGGTTGGCTTGCGTGGTGGCTTTGGAGAGTAATTTACCTATCAAAAATCCCAGTGTTTAACAAAAGATTACGAATTTTTATGGATTGGACTGCAGATGCAGTTTTTAGTAGAGATATTGCAAGATTGAAGATTCTCAAACGTGAAACTAGTAAGGGATACAGAGAACTTGATGAAGTTGATGATGTATGGTAACAAGGAAAAATCAAGTAGTAAGGGAAGGTTTTTTTTAAATAATAGGGATTTGTTTTCATGGATTTAAGTGAACATATACAAGCTCATCTTCTTTCTGTGTGGAGAGAAGAAAAAAAATTATTTTCTCGTGCTAGAGAAGGGATGCTCTTCCTTACTGAAAGACATTTGATGTTTGTAAGTAAAACCGATGCCAAGATGAAATGGTGGGGTGCTACTACACAAAGACAGGTTCTTACTTTAATGAAATCAAAAAACACTATGATTCACCAAGACGGATATGATGAACACCGTCTAATACAAGACCTTGAAAACAAAAAAAACATGGAAGTTAGCTTAGATAGAATTTTGGATATAGGTTCTGAAGAAAAAAGTTGGGGGAGTGTTTTAAAATTAGAAATTAACATGGGTGAAGCCACAAAAAAATATCAATTCTCAATTGTACAAGATTGGGTCAAATATCCTATAAAAGATCCTACAAAGTACATGAAAGTTGATTGGTCTCCCTTTGTAGATTACATTAAAGACAGACAAAAGGCAATGAGATAGAACATGGGTGAAGTATACGCGGTTGGAGTTGGTCCAGGATCACCAAGATACCTTACAGATGCGGTAAAAGAAGTGATACTTTATTCAGATGTTGTTATTGGTTACAAATACACACTCAATATTATAGAACGTCTTCTATCTGGAAAGGAAGTTCATGAAGTAACAATGCAAAATCAAGAAGATGTTTACCAACAAGTGGCAAAGACATTAGTTGATAAAACATGTGTGATTCCTTTTACAGGTGATGTGAATTTTTCAGAATCCGAGGTTGTAGATAGGTTGATTGAAATTTTTGGTGATGTTCAAATCATACCTGGAATTAGTTCCGTCCAGATAGCAGCATCAAAAGCAAAGATCCCCCTAGATAAATCCAAAGTTATCACAATGCATGTAACCGGCTCGATTGAAGAAAAGAAATTAGAATTAAAAAAAGCACTTTTGGATGAAATGAGTGTTATTATACTTCCCCGACCTTGGCCTAATGATTCTACAAAACACTTCATGCCTTCTGAAATTGCCACTTATTTAAGAAAAGAGGGATTTGAAACCGAGAAAATTAAAGCCCATGTATTTGAGTTCTTAACTACTAAAAATGAGAAATCTTTCGTAGGAACAATCAAAGATTTGGAAAATAAGCAGTTTTCCGATCTTTCTGTCGTTGTGTTTGCGCAGACAGAACTTGAATCGTATACGAGTTTAAAATGAAGAGCTTCCTCGTTGCTAGAAGTTTATTGATGTACTAGGTATTCTAATTCTTCCCTACGAATGTTCCCGTATTAGTAGGAATTGAAAGTATTGTACCATCCATCCAAACATAGTCTGTATCAAAGAATCGAATGAAACCAAGTTGATTAATTGTGAAGCTAAAGGATTCTCCAGGGGGAATTTCTCCACTAGCCATGTAACCATCTGGTGTGTTTGGTTTATTGAATCCGAAGCTTTGCACACCACTAGTAATGTTGTGAGATACTGAATCCTGATTTGTCCATACCACAGTAGTTCCTGGTTCAATCTCTAATAGATCTATTGAATAATAGTTTGTGTCACAAATAGAACCTCCACATTCTCTATAATCCAGGCCTAGATCTTGTCGATGTGATCCTGATAAGATGTCAATATGAATAATTTTTTCTCCTTGTATCGCTTCTGTAGCTTCTTCTGGCTCAGTCATAAAACCTTCTAGAGAACCAAACTCAAGAATGTAAGCTTTTTCCATTTCCAACTGTGCAACTTGTAGTTTAAGGTTTTCCAAAAGATCTAGCTTCAAAATGTCTTGTTCAATTAAGAAAACTATTGCATCACCAAACTCTGTGTCAGAGATATTACCTTCTACCCAAAAGTTAGCTATTCCCTTAACCCATGCTGGAATTTCATCAGCAGAAGCATATGGAAATATTACAAAAACTCCAGATATTAGAAATAACGAAATGATGGTTGGTAGTAAAAAACGATGTTTCTTAATATGAACATCTGATCCCATTATGTAATCATACTTTAATTTAGTTTATAATCTGTCACTCTAATTAATTAGACAGGCTAAACAATTCCCCCACTAAACTTTTCGATCATATAAAACTCAAGAAGCCCCCCTGCAAGTAAAAGCACCATTACAATTCCTACTTCCATACCAACAACCAGATAATCTTTTCTAATCGATTTTTTTTTGATAATCTTATGAATTAGTAAGAAACTCCTTGACATTGCCAAAGAATAAGCTGCTAGCTCCATTAATCCAAATGGTGATAGTAGTAAAATCGTAAGTGGTGGTATTCCAGAAAGAATCGGTATTGTAGTTTCTAAAACAGCAAATGCAAATCCGGTCTGCCATGCTGCAAATAATCCCCAAGCTATCCCAAACCCGGGAATGAACATAGGCAAAGCAATAGCAATATTATGAAGAAATATTCCAATAGCATCAATACCTTCAATCAATTTTTCAAACTCTTTTAGAAATTCATCTGCTTCATCAGCACTGACTATGCTTTCAGCGCCAATAGAATATGATGCTACAAACAATCCAGTAAAAACAAAAAAAGAAAACATCCTTTGTTTTGTGACCATGCTACTTTTTTTATACAACATTATTTGAGGGTGGTGATTCTAGCAGATTTAATTAAAAGATATTAATGAAAGACTTGAAGTGAATGTTTGATTTTCAAATAATATCTTGGAATATTATTTCGTTCTTGAAGGTTTCTTTTATTATCTCAGGTGAGATGGCAAGTTTAAATTTTTTAGTTCTGCCATGAATGCCTTGGTGTATAATCCTGCCTGTGATAATACCTGATAATTCAATATCACTTAGCATTTGAGTTATCCTTCTTTGTGTAAGTTCTTTTTGCCTGGTCATTTTACACACGTTTTTGTAAGAAGTGTAAATTTCACCAGTTGACAACCCAGATGTTTTCATCACTGCAATGACGAGTAGTTTTTCATGTAATGGATATGATTGTAAAGTGACAACTTCCTTGTTTTCCTCAATTTTTTGAGCGGCCGCGCGAATATGCTCTTCGTTAATTGATAAAGTTTGTTCTCTTTCTGCTATTTCGCCTGCTACACGCAAAAGATCAATTGCTCGTCTTGCATCTCCATGCTCTCTACCTGCCATTGCAGCACAGAGGTTTAAGGCTGATTTTTCTAATACCCCATCCATGAATGCCATAGATATTCTATCTTCCAAAATCTCTCGGATTTGTTCTACTGTGTAATTTGGAAAGACTATTTCTTCTTCGCCTAAACTGCTAATCACACGTGGATCCAGTCTTTCTTTGAATGTCAAATCGTTTGATATTCCTACCAAGGTAAGTGATCCTTTTTGTAGACGTTCATTCGCTCTTGTTAATTGATAGAGGATATCCTTTCCAGTTTTTGATACTAAATGAGCAAGGTAATCAATTTCATCAATGACAAATATTGCGTTGATTTGTTCTTTAGTAATTACTTTCAATAGTCGTTTGAAAACTTCGCTGATTGCTAGACCTGTTGTTGGTAGATCTTTTTCACTTAGCCCAAGTTGTCTACCAAAACTTACCAACAATCCATACAGTGTAGTTTCCTCTTTAGAGTTTGTATAAATTAGTCTTATAGGGAAATTACTTTTTTCTACTCTTTCTTGTATTTTTAATAAGACTTTACGGACCACTAGTGTTTTGCCAGTTCCAGGTTTTCCATATATCAAAAGGTTTGAGGGTCGTGATTGTTTTAGTATTGGTAGTAAAGATTGGGTAACTTTTTCTTGTTCTTCGTTTCGGTGTAGAATTGTGTTTGGAATATAAGTAAAGTGTAAAATCTCTCTGTTAATGATTAATGATTTACCGTTTTCTGCGGCATCAAGAAGCCTTTCTACTGGGTCAATTGTTAGTGTACTCATTTTCAGGATCAGGTGGATCTTGCCTTGGCACTTGAATGGATCCTATGATAAACTTTTACAACATTGATCGTTTGCGTTGACATTTTTAGATTCGCGATCACACCACCACACCATCGTTTCTTATGAAGACATAAAGAAATAATGAATACTCAATGTAATACATAATAACTAAATCTTAATTCAAATTTTTTTAATACTAAAGAGTGGAAATATAGGCGTGTCTCTTTCTCTATAGTAGATAACACATAGTTAACTAAAAGTTAACAAAAAACAATTAAACCAAAAACCAACCCCCATATTTCCTATCCAGGCATGAATTTCATCTTAACAATGTTAATATCAAAAATTTAACCCCCACGTTTCCATTCCAGGCATGATTTTTACTTATTCGTGGACTGGTAATACAGGTGATATGTTAAAAACCCGAGTTTGTTTAAACGTGGTTTATGCAGTAAATGTTAACAAACCTTCTAGTTAACAAAATCTCTCGGATCAATTGAATTGTTAAAGAGTTACTCAGATCGATCACTTTGCCTAGGAAGAGAATAAGGATAGATGTTGAGGATTCTGAAGGGACTAGGTACAAACTTGACTTGGAAGGGCATGTTACACGTGATAAAGTACTAAAGGTGTTCGAATTAATGGACCTGATAAATATTGAAGAGCCCGAAGCCCCAAACCTAGATTCGATAGGCGCAAAAATATGGAATATTGTGGACAGAAACTTCCCTCTTGGCGGATTCACATCATCTCAAGTATTAGAGAAATATGAAGATGAATATAATGAGCCTATAAAACTAAGCATAATTTCCACATACCTGGCTAGATTTACTACTAAAGGAAGGACTGAACGAACTAGGCATGGACGTGAGTGGACATATCAGATTATAAAAATACGTCAAAGTCAACCCCAACGAACTTAATTTCATTCAGGTAATGACGGCAAGCCGTATCACAATATGATCAGGCGCCAGTATGACTCTCACATAGTCACCCTTTTCCATTCCTAATTGTTTCCTAAATTCCTTAGGAATGGAAATAGTTCCACCTGTGGAGACTTTAATCAATTCCTCATTCTCATCAGACATACAAGTGTTATAAAATTCAACATTAAATATTTTATTAATTTTATAATTTCACTAGAAAATCAACTTTAACAATCAATTTATTAATTTCATTATTTTCTTTTTTTGGTAATTAGTAACGCGTGCCTGTAATAGGGAAAATTTCTTATGAATATTCTAATATTATTATTTTATAAATTTGTAATTATATATGAGATACAGGCGTGGTAGCTAATCTTGTAATTTATTCTGCCTTTTCAAATCCAGGTGATGTTATGCTTGTGAAATTACACCTTTGGTAGAGGCCAATCGTGTTTTTCCTTTCTGTGTAATTGAATATGTAAATGGTTTTGTCTCAATATTACGTTGGACAAATCCTTCATCATATAATCTCTTAAGGACACGTGATGTATGTTCTCTAGTCTTATCTATTGTGATTTGAATATCACGTGATGTTGTTGGTTTTTTTGTGATTAATCCCAAGATGTTCTCGACTATATTACCCAAGTCAATTTTAGGAATGCGTTCTCTATGCTTTCTTTCCTCTCGCTCCCTAACCCTTTCTCGTTCGGGAAACCGTTCCCTTTTAGCCCGTGGGCCTTCATAAAAAGAGGGAGCTTCGCTCATTTGTAACGCATCTAGTCTAATTTTCATATCTATCAACTGGTTTTCATAAAATTCGAGGTGTTTTAATATAGAATCTTGCCGGTTTTTTCCTTTCGATTTTGGTTTGAACCTATTGAGTAGATACACAACACTCAATCCCCATAGGAACGCACCCATACCAATCAAAATTACTTCAAGATCAAGATCCGGGATTTCTATTATCATAAATTAGTTTTACACATCTGTGATTTATCATACCAAGACAAGATATTTTTACATATGACATGAACCAACATCACGTTTTAGGGCGAATCACTTACATGAGAATCACTACATTCTTACTTCTTGGCGAATGAGCTTTTCAATCACATCCATGATTTGTTCTTCTTTTTCAGGGAAAATATCACTATCACGTATCACACGTATTTGTTCCGATAGTCTTGATATCACATCATCATCTTTTGGATTCAACACACCTAAGCCCTTCAATAATATTATAGAATAGTAAAGCCTTGCTAGTTTGTTCCTTGATTGGCCTACTTGCCTGTAATAAGCTCCTCGTGAAATGGTATAACTAGACGCGTGTATTTTCTTTAGATTTAAAATAATTTGAATTTGTTTCTCAGTAAATAATGATTTTTTAATAATTTCTCTTATTATTTTATTAAATTTGGAAGATTCAAAGTTTGCCAAAGCTATACAGATTTGTATACCGAATTCTAATTAAAGTTTAAAGTGAGATTGATTAACCTGAGCTATTATGGGCGGGGTTGAGAATTATCTTAAAAACCAATTAAAACGAAGAAAGGCTTTACTATTCATTTTAATTGATTCTGAAACCTCAGATTCGAAACTCTCAATCAAACTAGCCAAGACAGTTGAGAAGATTGGGGCATCAGCGATTCTAGTAGGCGGTTCATCAGTTTCTAATCAAATTGAGATGGCACAAACTGTGAAGAATTTAAAAAAATCAATAAAAATTCCTATCATACTTTTTCCAGGAAACACAACCGGTGTTGTTCCGAAAGCGGATGCTATTTTGTTCAGTTCCCTATTAAACTCAGAAAATCCATATTTTGTTTCTCAAGCACAAGCATTAGGGGCTCCAAATGTAATGAAGTATGGCCTTGAAGCTCTACCAACAGCGTATCTTGTTATTGGTGAAGGAACATCGGCGTGGTTTGTGGGTTCTGCAAGAGGCATTCCTTTTTCCAAGTCTAAAATCGCAGCAATGTATGCACTTTCTGCTCAATACTTGGGGATGAGATTTGTTTACCTTGAAGCAGGATCTGGAGCATCTACAACAGTCAGACCTGAGATGGTAAAAGCGGTGCGCAAAGTGTTCAATGGCTTCCTAATAGTGGGGGGTGGTATTAGAGATGCTAAAACTGCAAAAAGGCTTGTACAATCAGGAGCAAATGCCTTAGTAATTGGTACCCTTACAGAAAGAAAAAAGAACTTGAGCATTCTTACCAAAATAGCTAAAGCGATTCAGAAGTAATATGCCAACAACTAATGCTTTTTCACAACTTGAACTTTCACCAGATTTAGGAAGTTATCTTAATGAGTAAGATACTTCGGTGTAGGCATTGTGGATTAGAAGATTATTTTCACATTGAGGCTAAGACTGCATTAAATGGTAAAAAAGTGAGGTTTCTAGTATCTGATCATAACAATGCTGTCCATGATTGTAAGCATCAATTAACTCCATGGATTCCACCTATTCCTGATAAGGTCTACTGTCCTTATTGCTCATTATACTATGATGTTAATTCAGTATGTGGCCATCTTCTTGATCTAGGATATAATGAAAAATTTCCTCCCCTTCATCCTACTAAATGGGTAGAAGAGAAACTTCATGAAATAAAACAACGGGGGCGGTTTCCAAATATAGAAAAAAAAGAAGAGGGTGTACAGGAGACTTTAGACTAATGATATTATTCCTTACTGAATACTAACGTAATTTTACGTATTCATATCCACCTAATTTTTTATCAAAACAAAAGTGAACCTTTTGGAAGTTTTTTCTAAATAACTTTACTTCACTTACAACTTTCTTTTTGTCCTTTTTATCAATAACAACTTTTTTGATAAAGGAAGCAATCTCCTTCATTTCTGATTCTTTCATACCAAGTCGAGTAATTTCTGAAACGCCTAATCGAATGCCACCAGGATGGAAATAATTTCTACCGGCCTTGATATCACCCGGAATGAGTTGTCTATTGACAATAATATTGGCTTTCTCAAGATTAGCCTCTACCTTCCCACCATCACTATATGCAAGAACATTTACCGCTATTTGGTGAGATTTAGTAAATCCTCGTTTTTCCCCTAATACTGTAAACCCAAGGGAGTTGAGTGATTCAGCAAGAGCTTTGGCATTTTTTATCACTTGGCTCGCATACTTTTTTCCAAACTCTAGTGCCTCTGCAAGTGCAACTGCTTTGGCTGCCATATGATGGATATGATGGCTGCTTGTTAGACCAGGAAAAGTTGCTCTTTTGATTTGTTCTGCATATTTTTCAGTTGACAAAATCATTCCACCTTGAGGTCCAAAGAGGGTTTTATGTGTACTAATGGTCATAGCATCAGCTCCCTCTCTTAGAGGATCTTGGAACTGGTTTCCTGCAATTAAACCCGCAACATGCGCTCCATCATAATTTATGAATATATCATAGTTTTTTAGAAAGTCACTTAGTTCTTTTACTGGATGAGGAAATAAAAATAAGGAACCACCAAACATTGCAAGTTTTGGTAATCTACCGGCTCTGTCTAATTCTTTGACCTTATTCTTTGTCTTGTCTACATCGATTGTCATTTCTTCTGCATTAAACGGATAAAATTCTATATCTAATCCATGAACGAGACCAGCTGTACCTGCATGTTCTTTCTTTCCATGAGATATGTGACCCCCCGCTGGAATTGAAGGAGCAAGCATAACATCACCTGGATCTGAAAAGGCGGAATAAATTACAAGATTAGCTACCACTCCTGATATGGGGCGCACATCAGCAAATGTGGCCTTGAAGAGTTTTTTTGCTAATGCCATACATTCGAATTCAACTTTATCTATGTAGATACAACCTGCATAGACACGTTCTCCCGGCCAACCTTCTGCATATCTATTACCAAAATCAGAAATTATCGCTTCTCTTACTGCAGGACTGGGAATATTTTCGCTTGCAATTAATGGAATAACGTTTTCAAACCATTTATTATGCTCTTTGAGCAGCGAAAAAATTTTATTATAAGATCTTTTTTGTGAGGAATCAGCCACACAATGGCACCTAATTTTCCTAATTTAAAAACATCGAGCATCTTGCCTATTTTCAAAAATAGACTCACCAAAGTATAAAAGAGGAAAATATAGCGAAATATTGCGTTGGCAGTTCAGACTACAAAAGGAAGTTTACCGGTTGTTATTCTAAAAGAAGGTTCCACCGAATCCAAAGGCAGGGAAGCTCAGAAAAATAATATAGCTGCCTCAAAGCTTATCGCTGAAGTTATTCACTCAAGTCTAGGTCCTATGGGAATGGATAAAATGCTTGTAGATTCTCTTGGTGATGTTACTATTACTAATGATGGTGCTACAATTCTCAAAGAGATTGATGTACAACACCCAGCAGCAAAAATGCTTGTTGAGGTATCAAAGACTACCGATGATGAAGTTGGAGACGGCACAACCTCTGCAGTGATATTTGCAGGCGCACTTTTAGAACAAGCAGAATCTCTGATTAACCAGGGTGTCCATCCTACAATAATAGTGGATGGTTATCGTAAAGCTCAAAAAAGGGCAATTTCACTTCTTGAAGACATTGCAGATAAAATATCACCTGATGACAAAGTTACCTTAGGTAAAGTAGCAAAAACCTCAATGCAAACAAAACTAGTGCATAGGGACTCGACTTATCTATCAGATTTGGTAATCGACTCAACACTTGCTGTTGCAGAGAAGGAAGATGATATTTACAAAATCGATATAGATGATATTAAAGTAGAAAAGAAGTCTGGTGGCTCAATAAAGGACTCTAAGTTAGTCACAGGAATAGTTCTTGACAAAGAGATAGTTCATGGTGCTATGCCAAAGCAAGTCGCAAAAGCAAATATTGCACTTGTCAATACTGGTTTAGAAATTGACAAGACAGAGTTTGATGCCAAGATAAACATCTCAAATCCCCAACAAATGAAATCCTTTTTGGATGAAGAAAATAAAATCCTAAAAACCATAGTAGACAAGATAGTTGCATCTGGGGCTAACGTTCTTTTCTGTCAGAAAGGAATTGAAGATTTGGCTCAACATTATCTTGCAAAAGCTGGCGTATTAGCAGTTCGAAGGGTAAAGGAAAGTGATATGGCCAAGCTTGCAAAAGCAACTAGTGCAAGAATTGTTTCAAATCTAGATGACTTGTCAGAAAAGGACTTGGGTTCTGCTGATAATGTTGAAGAAAGAAAAGTTGAACAAGATAAGTGGGTTTTTGTTGAAGGGTGCAAGCATCCAAAAGCTGTAACTCTTCTGTTACGGGCAGGTTCTCAAAGAGTTGTTGATGAGGTTGAGAGGTCTGTGCATGATGCATTAATGGTTGTAAAAGATGTGTTAGAAAAACCATTAGTGGTTGCAGGAGGCGGAGCGCCAGAAACCTATGTTGCAACAAAGGTAAGATCGTGGTCAAAATCATTAGAAGGACGAGAACAACTTGCAGCAGAAAAATTTTCAGATGCACTAGAATCAATCCCTCTAACATTAGCTGAGACTGCTGGTATGGATCCAATCGACACTATAACAAAACTCCGTGCAAAACAGCAGAAAGGTGAAAAATGGATTGGTATTGATGTTTTAAGTGGCAAGGTAGCAAATATGAAACAAAGTGATATCATAGAACCACTTGTTGTAAAAACCCAGATAATTACATCAGCAACAGAAGCTGCATGTATGATCCTTAGGATCGATGATGTAATTGCTGTTGCAAAATCAACCGGACCTCCTCCTGGAGCTGAAGGAGGTGCACCACCTGGAATGGGCGGAATGGGCGGAATGGGCGGAATGGGCGGAATGGGTGGAATGCCACCTATGGACATGTAACAGCTAATTAAGAAGAAAATTTTCTATCAAAGATTATTTATCTCTGGTACTCAGAAAGCAAAATTGTTGAAAAGCAGTTCTATTGCTCTAAATTGGGTAAAAATCATTTACTTAGGATTCTTTTTTGCATTACTTTCTGGTTTGTTTTATCCTTTAATTGAAGGCGGAAGTGGAGAACAAGTCATCACTGCTATGGGGGTTCTTTCTTTAGGTCTTGTTGGAGGATTACTTGTTTACAAATCTAGTAGAATAGAAAAATATGGTCATCTTTATCTTGGTAGTGGATTTTGTATTTTAGCTACAGCATTACTTCTGGTTTTTGTAATAGCTGGAAGGATATAGTTTACACATCAAAGTAAAGGTAAAATTCGTGTGGGTGTGGTCTTACTGAAATTTCTTTTTGTTCTTTTCGCTCTAATACAATAATTTTATCAAGAACTTCATTTGCGAATATTGGATTAAGGAACTTCCTATCACTTTCAAGTGAATCAAGTGCTTCTCCTAAGGAAGAAGGCAGTATTTTAATTCCCTTCTCTTTTAGTTTTATTTTACTCATCTTGTAAATATTCTCATGAATTGGGTCGCCGGGGTCCATCTTTTTCTTTATACCATCCATTCCTGCTGATAAAACAGCTGAAAATACAAGATAAGGATTTGAGGATGGATCGGGTGCTCTAAACTCTAGACGTTGATTCTTTGCATATTTTTCACCTTTGAAGTGTTGTGGAATTCTTAAAATTGCAGATCTATTTCCTGGGCTCCATGCAATGTATACTGGAGCTTCAAAACCTGGTACCAATCTATGATATGAGTTTGTAGTAGGATTTGTTATTGCAGTTAATGCTCTTGCATGACTCATAACACCACCACAAAAGTATCTGGCGGTTTGACTAATTTCATTTGGATCGTTAACATCATAGAAGATATTTTTCTTATCTTTCCACAAGCTTACATTTGTGTGCATTCCAGATCCTGCGTCCATAGAAATTGGTTTTGGCATCATAGTTGCAACCTTGCCAAAATTTTTTGCAATATTTCTTACAACGAATTTGTAGGTTTGAGCACTATCTGCAGAATTGGTCAAATAATCGTAGATGATATCAATTTCACACTGACCAGCTGTAGCAACCTCATGATGATGATTATCACACAATATCCCAAACGAATCACTAAGGCAAGTAACACATTTGTTTCTGAACTCTGTTAGTGTATCAGAAGGTGTACTGGGATAGTAGCCTTCTTTTAGACCCATAGGGTAGCCAGTTCCTTCATGACTCCACGGCGCTTCCTCTGATTCGATAGAGTATGATTGACCTTTGTACGGAGTTAAGACATCCCAATATGCCTTATCAAAAACGAAGAACTCGATTTCCGGGCCCCAAACACTATAATCAAAACCAAAACTCTTTACAGATTTTTCTGCTTTTTGAGCAATATGTCTGGGGTCTGATTCTAATCTGCCCCTTCCAGCACCCCAATAGATGTCACAAAGAAGTCTAGCGGTCTTACCATCTATCATCCATGGTATAATTGTAAAAGTATTTGGATCTGGTTTTAGTATTAGATCAGAATCAGATATTTCAGTAAATCCTACAATTGAGGATCCATCTAACTTTGGTAAACCATCTTCCATCTGTTCTGGGAGAAAAGTCTCAGCAGAGATCGTAGTATGGTGGAATCTTCCTAATAGAGAAGTGAATTGCAGATCGATAAATCTTATTTGTTCGTGTTTGATCTTTGCGAAGACTTCATCTGATGAATAACTAATTTGAGTTGGTTTTCCACCAATCACTTTATATGGCAATTTTGTACCTTGAACAAGACACAAAAAGTCCTACATTTAAGGATTATTGGGTGGAGAAATGTCAGAAATCAAAAAAATCGATTACAGTTCTTTGTACAACTTGTTACTTCGAGAAGTACAAAGTGATGTATTACAAGAAGTTGAGCCGGGTCTTTACACAGGCATTGCGAACTTTGTGAGCAAGCTCAAAAGCGAGGGATATGATGGAATTCAAAGTAAGGTTAAGGATGAGCTCATAAAGATCATAACAGACATGACATCACTTCTCTTAAAGGCACGAATTGAGAAAGCAATAAAATCAGCAAATTATGATGATGCAAATCTTTTGGATGAAGAAAAGTATATTCTTGATTCTGAAGCAGAACTTCACGATAGAAGGGAACTCATACTATCAACTGCTCTTAATGGAAGAATAAAACTTCTTGAATCAATATCAAAAAATCATAAAACCAAACCAACGGTTGTGAGATTTCTAAAATCAATTGACGAAATAGTTGGTGCTGACTCGCAAACTTATGGGCCATTTGAGGCGGAAGATATAGGTACAATACCATATGAGAATGCCCAAACTCTCATATCAAAAAAAATGGCCACTAAAGTTAGATGGGAAGACTAGAAATTTGGTCTAATCTCTTGGTTTTCAAGTAAATGTCCCATCTTGGTATAGGTCCTTTTGAATTTTTGCTACTAGCTACTTACCCGGTTGTGGCCTTGTTGATAATTGAGATAGTATACAGATTTGCAAAATTTTTGTCGTGGGTTAAACTCATAATTCAAGGATTAGTATGTATAGCGTTTGGTATTGCTTATGTGACAATAATAGAAGCACATTGGCTAACCTCCCTTGTTCTATTTGCACTAGCATTTGTGCTTTTTTATCAAGCAAAAATAGCAAAACTGAATCCCGATAAATCAATTTACTAATCTTTGAATCTGTTGAAGAATTTTTTGAGAAACCCCTGCCGTCCAATTCCTTTATCCCTTATGATATGTTTTTCTCCAAACTTTTTTGCTCTGAGAACTGTCAATTTAACACATCTATGATTTTCAGGTAGTCTATGTTCTGCACAGAATGGATCCTTGCAGAAATTACACTCAAAGGGCAGCTCAACTGAATCTCCACAATATGCGCAATTGGCGATCTTTTTCACAATTATACCATATCAAATTGTTCTATAAATTTGTCCCGAGAAATTTCTTGATTATAGGAATTTGAATTTGAAGTTTAACTCAAAACATATTTAGATTATATTCTTGGATCCTCACTTGATTCCCAAATTGATTAAAGACAAAGTAGCAATTGTTACTGGCGCAAGCAGCGGAATAGGTTATGCAACAGCATTAGCATTATCAAAAAAAGGGGCAAAAGTAGCAATTGGTGCAAGAAGGACCGATCTACTTGATAAACTAAAAAACGAAATTTCACAAAACGGTGGAGAGGTTTTATCTCAGAAATTAGATGTAACAAAAAAATCAGATTGTGATTCGTTAGTGGATGCTGTGATAGCCAAATGGGGGAGAGTAGACATTCTTATCAATAATGCAGGCCTGATGCCACTTAGCCTCGTTAAAAATCTCAAAGTTGATGAATGGGATCGTATGGTAGACGTTAACATTAAGGGCGTGTTCTATTGTACAGCTGCTTCTATTCCTCATATGATTAATCAAAAATCTGGGCATATAGTTAACATTTCATCTGTTGCTGGCAGAATTGTGTTTCCTACTGGGAGTGTTTATTGTGCAACAAAACATGCTGTAGCAGCTTTTAGTGAAGGACTAAGACAGGAACTAAGTAAGAAATACAATATTAGAGTGACTAGTATTGAACCAGGCGTTGTTGAAACTGAACTTACAAACACAATCACAGACAAATCTTTGGAACCATTCGTGAAATTTGTAAAAGATATGAAGTCACTAAAAGCAGAAGATATTGCTAATGCAATTCTATTTGCAGTAGATTCTCCACCGCACATGAGTGTAAACCAAGTATTGATCAGACCAACAGAACAAGAAAGGTAAAATTTGGAAAACGGTTACGATGGGCTTTTCTTTTCTTTCATCATATGATCTAGAATTGATTTAATCTCTTTTTGAAGATCACCATCAAGTCCTGAAATCGTTAACTTCTCATTCAGTGTTTCTTTCAAATCTTCAGCTTCAAGCTCGATGCGTCTCTTTTCTTTACAATCAAGATGGTCATCATTTGTTGCTGAAATCTTGTGACAAATAGAACAGATCTTCACTGAGTAATTTCTTGACACTACGATTTAATAATTTCACTCATCCCAGCAACCTGAGGGGCCGTCGTCTAGCTTGGTTATGATGCCAGCCTGGGGTGCTGGAGGTCGCCGGTTCAAATCCGGCCGGCCCCATCGTTTCATCTTATCGTTTTTTGGTTCGTAGTTTGAATACTTGTAAAACAGCTTCAAAATTTTCTCGTGTTTTATTTTTCTTGTAAATTCTAAGACAATCGATCATTTCTTTTTTTGAGGGGATCTTGTAAATTCTTTTTACTATCTTTGAGATCGCAGACCCAATGAAGATACTTTGGGTAGCAGATGTTAGGTTTGATACCCTTCGTTTGGTACTGCCACTCTCAAAGTCTATTATTGCTTGTGACTTACCAATAAGCACGTGTTTGTGTATTGTGCTTAGTTCCCCATGGTCTAGACCAATTTGGTCTAGGTTATAACAATCCTCAAGAATTTTTCTGATTGTAGCTTTAAGCTTGGTAGTACTTCCTTTTCCCTTTAGAGCTTTCATCCAATCAATTATCTTCTTACCACCCACAAACTCCATTATCACAAAGTTTTTGCTGTTAGCGATAAACCTTGGACCTACATTCACCTTATTTGCAATTTTTAATAATTTTGCTTCGTTTTCCATTTCAGAACGTGTAGAATCAATTCGTCGTATCTTTAGAGCTACATCTTTTTTACCTTTCTTTGCTAGAACAACTACTCCGATGTGGCCTTTTCCTAACACTCGAAGAGAGCCAAGATATAATTCACCTTGAAACGATATCGATTGTATTCCAATTTTTTCTAGTTCTTTTATTCGCTTTTCTAGTTCTTTTTTAGTACCTTTAGGGTAAGCAAGAACAGAAGAATATGGTTCTTTAACTAATTTTCTAAGAGGAATAAAATGTGTATTCATCTGTAGAGGCAAGAGCTTGTATAGCCTTTTTTATGAATTTGTTTTTTACTTGTTTGCCATATTGTATCTTAAACCCCTTTTTGAAATCTGGTAAAAGACCATTAGATACTCCCGATGTTTTTATTTTGTTTTTCAATATGTTTCGTAAAAACCCTACCGCATCATTTTCAAGTCTATTTTGTAGAGAGAGGATTCTTCCACCATCACCAATCCACATAACTATACTTTTCTTATTATTCTTCGAGATGAATTTATCAGAATCCTTGCTACGAAAAAAATCTGGTCCTTTTCTAACCATTCTTTTTTCAATTTTTATTGATTGTAACAGAAAAATTAATGCAGCATTAGATATCTCGTCAGTTACTACTTGGCTTCTTAATACATTAAATCCTGCAAGATTCAATTGTTTTGTTAACGCAGATGCTGAACGCTTTAATTGTCCCCAAATTACATCTGGACTTCTTTTTTTGTAGCCAAATGTTAGAACCAATGTATTTTCTAGATTTTTCTTAGATGGCTTTTTTGGTTTGAAAAATAAAGAAGGTTTTTTTAAAAATGCTCTGGAAAGAAGGACTAATCTTCCTATGTTTTCTATTGAAACAGCAGTTCCTAAATTTCTATTGCTATCAATAGGATCAATTATCACAAGTGGAGTATCAAATTTTTTTGTAGCTTTTCCAATAATTTGGTTCCATCTGAAGTTGGCTGCAGCTTTAATGACTTTAAGAAAACTTCCGTAATACAAAATTAAAACTTCTGCAACATAACCACTGAAGGCTTGTTTTGCGATTTCTGCACCATAAAGGTCATTATCAATCAGAAATTTTTTCAACATTCGTACTTCGTTTTTATGTGATTGATCAAGTGAATTTAAAATGAATTTTGTGTGAAATGGCGACCTATCAGCTGCACTCTTCCAATTACCACTTTTTACATCATAGCAAGGGACAACATTAACTCGTTTTCCCTTAACAAAAGCCTCAACGTATGGATGTTCGGAATATCTAACATATGGCTTGAATTTTTTTAGAGAATCAAAACCTATCTTTTTCCCTATTGATTCAAATTTTTCAGGATTTGTATTTTCATGAAACTTGACGAATATATCAATATCCTGGCTTTTGGGAAGCCAAGTTCCTTTTGCATATGAGCCAGCGAACTCGATTGTATTTACCTCGGAATACTTTGTAGCTTCTTTTTTTACTAAGTTAATTGAAAAATCTGCAATCTTTTTTAATTGCTCTTGTTCTTTGCGATTTGGAATTACAGTTTTTTTAAATTTAATAAGGATGTTCATTTTTTTGCAATCACTACCTGCAAGTCTGAGTATATTGGACCATCTGGTGTCAATGTACTTTTTTTAAATTTAATTTCAGAAATAGTGTCATCACCTATTTTGTAATCTTTGAATTTTTCCAATTCTTTGCTAATGTTTCCTGCCCTTCTTTTAACTCTAAAGATTGTGACGTGCGGGCTGAACGGTTTGTCACTAGTGAAACCAAGGGGAGCTAAAGTTGCTTCTACTTTTTTTGCAAGCTCAGAAAGGCTTGCTGCAGCATCCTCGTTGATTCCCACCCATAACACTCTAGGGAACTTGGCATTGGGGAAAACTCCAACTCCAGTGAAATTTATTGGAATTGGTGAGAATTCTACAGTAGTTAGAGCTTCTTGTACTCTTTTAGACACCTCTTCTGAAATTTCTCCTAAAAAAAGAAGTGTAAAGTGCATGTTTTGTTTTGAAACCGGTCTTGCATCTATGTCTAGTTCTGATTGAATCTTTGTTATTGTATTTAGTACAGATTCATTGCTGATTTCAGCAGCGACAAAAGTTCGCATTCCATTTTTTTCTAAACGTATCTTTATAATGATTTCTCGTAATTTGTTAGACAGGTGCTTCAAAGTGGCCAAACTAATCGTGTGTCTTACTGGATTGCCTGGAGCTGGCAAGTCAATAATTGCTAATGGTCTCAAAACAAAAAATTTTGTAGTCATTAACATGGGCGATGCAGTAAGAGCAGAAGCAAAACGTAGAAATCTTGAACCAACTGGCACTAATCTAGGCAAATTAATGCTTGAGCTACGAGAAAAAAATGGGCAGGGAGCAGTAGCAGAACTCGTAAAAGATCAAATTACAAATTCAAAATCTGGTGTTGTAGTAATTGATGGTATTAGATCTAATGAAGAAATTCAAGTTTTAAAAAAAATTACCAAGGTCAAAGTCTTAGCAGTAAATGCAACTGTAGACACTAGGTTCAAGTTTTTGTTTGATCGTGGGAGATCAGATGATCCTAAGGATCGTAATGAATTTGAAAAAAGAGATTCGCGTGAGATTAGCGTTGGAGTCAGCAAATCAATTGACCTAGCTGACGAAACAATATCAAATGACAAACTAACTATATCAGAACTTGTTGATCTTGCTTACAAAATTATAAAGAATTGGATAGAATGAAAATTCCAAAGATCCCTTGTATAATAGAAGCAAAATGTGAAGTAAATCCCTCTGAAGACGTGAGCAAAGTTCAGCAGGCCGTATCCAATGTTATCTTAGATGCGGAGTTCAACTCTCAAGCTGGTACTATCAAAGCAGCTTCTAAAAACCTCGAATCACTTTCTAAAATTTATCAAGTTATACGAAATAAAAAAACACAAAGAGCATTTCGGCGTCAAATAAGAAGAAACCTAGATGAGGATTCTAGTTGGTTTTACCTAAACAAACAAGCTGCTTTCGTAAATGTTATAGCGTTATGCGAAGAATCGGATGAATCCCCCTTAGGTCCAATTAAGGTCAAAATAAAATCAAAAAATATAGATCAAATAGTAGAATGGTTGGTTGGCCTAGAAGAATCTATACGGGAAAAAGAATTTTGACTGGAAAATTTTAAGGGAATTTAGTTTTAGCATTAGCTGCATGTTTCTCAAGATCTTGTTCTGATACTTGTTCAAATAATCTTGGGGCAGTTTTGACTTGGGACATTTTGATATGTTTTATCCCCTCCTTAGTATCACTAGCAAGATAAATAGCTGCCACTGCGAGTGCAGCAGTATCATCTAATGGCATATCTTTTTTGTAATGTTTCTCGAGAAATTCGGTAACTTGTTCTGTCCCAGCACCTATAGCTACTGCATCATATGAGAGGTATGCACCACTTGGGTCTGTAAGATAAAGAGAAGGACCATTTAGATCTGCACCAGCAATTATTAGCGCAACGCCGTAAGGTCGTACACCCGCATATTGCGTGAAAGTTAGACACTGGTCAGCAATGTGTTTAGCTACACTCTCAACATCAATTAGTTCATCGTAAACCATTCTGTTACTCTGAGAGAAAAAACGCACTTCATCTACTTGATTTCTTGCATCTGGAATGTAACCTGCTGCTGCTACACCAATATGATCGTCTATTCGAAAAATTTTTTGTGTAATATTTGCAATCTGTAGCTTACGTGGCTTTTCCTCAACTGCTAAAATAACACAGTCTTTGCCTTTAATCCCAACAGCAAGTGTTCCACGCTTGACGGTTTCTAGTGCATATTCAACTTGGTATATTCGCCCATCTGGAGAATACATAGTAGGAGTTTGGTCGTAACCACGTGATGGCATCAATTCAAGACAGCTAACTTTGAAAGTTAATTTAAGCCTTTGAGGGTTTTAAAATCAAGTAGAGAAGAAAGAATACCACATTAACAACCACTAGTTTTCTTCAAAAATTGAGACCATGTTTGGTAATGAATTAGCTGAAGTGTTTCTGATAGAAAGATCAATCGCATTGGACATTTGTGTCACTTCTGGATTTACTTCAATTAAGACAGCGTTGTTTTGTTTAGCATAAAGTGGTAGGGTATTAGCAGGAGAAACAGCAAGTGATGTACCAGCTATGACCATGACATCACATGAGCGTGCCTGTATTATTGCTTCAGTCCAGACATCTTGTGGAAGAGATTCTCCAAACCAGACAACATCTGGTCTTAACATATTTCCACATTTGCACATGGGCGGAACTTTGGAAAAACTAGTTGTAATCTCTTTTTTGAAATCACAGACTGTACACTTTATCTTGATAATGCTGCCATGTAGCTCATACACTTTGCTACTACCTGCTCTTTGGTGCAAGCCATCAATATTTTGAGTGAGTACACGAACATCCTTGTATTTTTCAAGATCTGCAATTGCTACATGACCAAGATTTGGTTTTGCAGCAAGGATATTTTTTCTCCGGTCTTCATACCACTCCCAAACGAGCTTGGGGTCATCATAAAATGCATCAATTGTTGCAAGTTTCATAGGATCATATTTTCTCCATAACCCATCCTTTCCCCTAAAAGTTGGAATACCACTTTCCTGAGAAATTCCAGCGCCAGTGACGAAGACTATCTTTTTTGCAATCTTTAGCTTTTCTGCAACGGATTCAAACATTTTCTCACTTTATTTCAATTTCCATTAGATCCTTTGCAGCTATTACTGAGTTGTGGATGGATTTTGCTTCCTGAGCAAGAACAGACTCATCTTTGTATCTTGCAGAAAAGTGCGTTAAGATCAGATTTGATACATTTGCATTTTTTGCAAGCTGCGCAGCTTCTTTTGCAGTAGAGTGAAAAGTCTCCTCTGCCTTATCTTTAATTTCGTCGGAGAAGGTAGAATCAAAAATAAGATAGTTACAATCTTTGAAAAACTCTTCAAGTTTTTTAGTCGGTCTGGTATCCCCAGATACGCCGATCTTTTTTCCAGATCTTTTTTCACCCAAGACATCAGATGGTTTTATTGTTTTGTCCCCAATTGAAACATCTTTTCCATGTTGGAGTTCATGCCAAAGTTTACCTTCTGAGATGCCTAGTTTTTTTGCTTTTTCTGGATAAAACTTTCCAGGTCTATCTTTTTCATGAAACAAATAAGAGAATGCGGGGACAGAATGTTCTGCTTCACATGCAGAAATAGTATATTCTTCGTCTTCGAATGTGAGTCCTTCTTTAATGGGTGTGATTTTGAGAGGAAATGGTAAGCCGACATTCAACACCTTAGTATTTGCAACAATAAAATCTTCAACTCCCTTTGGTCCGTAAATTTCCATAGGCCGGCTTCTATTCTGCAAAGTCATTGTTTGTAGAAGTCCTAGTACACCTACACAATGGTCGCCGTGAAGGTGCGTTAAGAAGATCTTCATTTTTTTATTCCAACCAAGTCCTGCCTTGAGAAAAGCTAGTTGAGTACCCTCTCCTGCATCAAACATGAGAATTTCACCTTCTCTTACTAGACATACAGATGACATACCACGATCTTCAGTTGGTTGAGATGCTGAAGTCCCCAAAAAAACAAGTTTCATTTTACCATTATTGTCCTGCTCAGACTCTTATGCCTATAGAGTTCGTATTTCTTTGTTGGTTTCAGTTTGATTTTATTTTCAAAACCCTTTTTGCACATAATGGCAATTTTTTTGTCTCTCGGAATTATTCTAACAAATTTTTGAATTAACTTGTCTGGAGATTCGGAAGACTTTGAGGCCATTCCATAAGGAAGATCTGTAACAATTCCATCAATTTTGTCCTTGATTTTTAATATACTACTAAAATTTGCATTAATCACCTGTGAATTGAAACCATTTGCAGCCAGATTCTTTTTTGTGATCTCACACATCTTTTTGTCAAAGTCTATGCCTATAGCATGAACTCCCATTGATTCTGCTTCTAAAAGTGTAGTACCAGTACCACAAAAAGGGTCACAAACAACATCATTCTCTTTAAGACCAGCAAGATTGATCATCACTCTTGAAAGCTTCCAGTCAAGTTCGACTGGACATTTTACGATCTTTTTGGGTCTGCTGACTTTTTTTACTCTTGTGGAGAAGCCGAGGAAGCTAAGAAAATTTGTGCAGACTAAATAAATTGTAAGATCTGGATCATCAAGTGAAACTTTGGCTTGGCAAAACTTTGTGAACATGTTGCCCATAACCCTCACAATTTCTGTAGTGTTGATTTTTTTTGAAGACAGATTGATTATTTTACATGCAATGGTTTTGGAGTTTTTTAAGACTGAAGAATTTTGTAAAAAAAGATTAGACATTTTTTCTATAATCTGACCAGCTGTTTTCACAAAAGTAGCTCTTTGTGCTATTTTATACCAAGGAGTTTTTGATTGGATTAATAAAAGATTAGAATACGAATCAAATTTTGCATATTTATCATAACTTTTTGCAATCGCTATTACTTCATCAGTAGCAAGTTCTAGATTTTCTTTTGACAATATGAAGAAACTTTGTGGCATTACACGATTGCCTTAGCTATTGCAGCAGATACATCAACTAGACTAGTTTTCCCAGGAATAGTATTTGTACTAACTAACTTTGAAACACCAGCTTTTCTGATCTTTTTTTCTGCATCGCCAACTAATAACGCATGTGTACAAGCAACATATACACGTCTACAATTTTGTTTTTTGAGAAATTCAGTTGCCTTCACTATACTCTTACCTGTAGAAATCATATCATCTATCAAGATGAGGTCTCGTCCCTTTACTTTTTTCAGATTAGGTGATTTGATTTTTATCTTTCCTGTATTTCTGTCTCTTAGTTTTTGTAGTGCAATGAATTTTGTATTCAGTAGTTTCGCAAATTGTTTAGCTCTTGATTTACCTCCAAGATCCGGTGATACCACAAGAGGTTTACGTAGCTTTAATTTTTTGAAATATTGTGCAAGCTCAGGAACGGCTGTAACATTTTTTACTGCAATTCTAAAGTGTTTAAGCGCAATCTTACTATGTATATCAACGACAACTATTCTTGTAGCTCCCGCAGCCTTGAATAAAGTAGCAACTACACTCATTGTTACAATTTCTCCTGGAAGAAACTCTCTGTCTTGTCTTGTATATCCAATGTATGGTATCACTGCATAAACTTGAGAGGAGAATTGTCTTGCCTTTGATACAAGTGAAAGTGCTTGAATTAGATTAGAATCAACAGGTGGATATGTAGATTGAACCACAATTATTGTTCCTTTTTTTGGTTTACTGATTAGCGTGATCTTACTTTCTCCATCAGGGAATACTCGAAGATCTGATTTGACATATTTTGCTTTTAGTTTGGCAGCAATTTTTTTCCCAAGTTCTTGGGAACCCTTGCCCGAAATTACAGTAAAATTACTCAATAGAACAGCGAATCAAAACGGATTCTTAAGTCTTAAGGATTTTAGCTAGGAATTTAATCCTCTTCTCCTGGGCCCATTCCAATATCTTTAGGACCAAACTCTTTCACTACTTTTTCACGCTCTTCATCAAGTTCACCAATCTCACTGGCTTCTCTCTTTTCACTGCCTTGATAGACAGTTCTGATTGGCCACGGGATCCTGATGTCGTACTTCTTAAATTCTTCGTACATTATCAGCCGCATGTCGTTTTTTATTTGGAACTGCTGACCGTATGTTCTTGCAAAAACTCGCACTGAAAAACTAAGAGATGAATTGTCAAACTTGTTGAATCGCACAGTTGGCTGGCCAAAATCAACGGTGATGTTCTTATCACACCCACAGCTGAGTTTATTTTTGTCTACGTATGGACACTTTTTTTGTCTAACTAGGTGTCCTCCTTTAGAGTCTATGACCTCTTCCATTGCACGTCTTCCTACTTTGACTAAAATGGCAGTTACTTGTCTTGGGTTGTTAAGATAAGAGACTCCTACCTCCACCGTAGCTGGTACAAGTTTGAACTCTTTTGTGTAGTTGATTATTTGACTACTGACAAGCTGACGCGTTGGAATGATAGCCAAAGATTCGTATAATCCATGTCGAATATATGTCACTCTAGGAGTGATTTTGTGTACATGTCCATTATAGCCGCTTTCAAGCTGAACTCTATCTCCTTCTTTGACAACCCTATCTTTTCTTATTAGAATGTAGGCGAAGTAGTTTTCCATGGTCTCTTTTAGTGCAAGTCCAACACCAAGTGCCAAACCACCTGTTGCTGTTGCCAAGACTACAAGATCTATCCCCCACCAAGCCGCAACGCCTAGGGCAGTAACTATGAAAATTCCTATTGGGAGTACCTGTTTTGCAGATTTTGGAATCACCTGACTTTTCTTCTTTGCATATCCTGGTGGCCTTGCTCCAGGAATGATAATTTCATAGCCACCAAGTCTCTTCTGTTCCCTCCAATTATCGATGGCATATATTTCCGAAGGTATTACTCCTGGTCTTAGCACGCGACCGGCTTGGCTTTTACCAGTTATACATACCTCATAATAGCTTAGAAACTTTTTTCTCTCAAATTGTTTCCATTTTTCAAATGGATTGTCATCTAGCTGTTGATAGCTACCTATAGGGTGGCCTGTAGACGTTCGATACCTTTCTAAATGCCGCTTACCACTTTCTGATTGAAGATATTTTTGAAAATCTTCATCTGACATGTCTTCAGGTGTTTGTTTCGGGGCAGTCCACTTGAAGAGTTTATGGAAAAAATCTCCTTCATCATCGGGGAAACCACGCATGTATACCCATTGTTCAAAGTCTTCTCTTTCAAGAACCGATTTGTCGCGCTTATTTAGTGCAATTGGAATGAGATGAGAAACAGTATAGCCAATTACAAGAATATTGATCGTGTTAAGCATTTTGGCAAAAGTTTCCTGTGCTGTAAGCTCTCCTTCAGGATTTTGGATTTGTTCTTCCTCCTCAAATAGCTGGAACGTTTGGATATAGATATTAATTGATGAAACTAGCGCAATTGCAAAAAATGGCAAAACAGCTTTTCGTGCAAAACGTGAAAGGTGTGGTCGGGTGTAGTTGAACTTTTGTTTTTGAACCCATTGAGAAAACTTACGATAAATAGCGATTATAATGATTAGTCCTATAACCAAAATGGCAAAGGCAATCTGCAACGATTCATTTGAAGCAAGTAAACTGAGTACAGTTTCAAACTCTCCAACTGAAACTTCTGGAAGTTCTTCTGCCATGTCCGTACGAACTATTTAAGCAGGTGTTTTATACTTTTGTGAAATGAACAATTAAGTATGATAAATCCGTAATTAACAAATGACTATACAAACAAGCGAAGTTGATTGGACTGAGACAACTTCTCCATCTATAAAATCACATACTCTCCAAAACTTTCGTGACATTTCTCAAATTCAAGAAATGTCAGAAGAAAAACAATTTGAGATGGAAGTAATTGGAAATGTTCTTCCTTTCAAAGCAAATAACTATGTAGTGGAACAGCTGATTGATTGGAGCAATGTTCCAAATGATTCAATGTACGTTCTGACTTTTCCTCAGAAGGAAATGCTTTTGCCACATCATTATGACGAGATGGCAGCTGCTTTGAAGAGTGGTGCAGATAAAAAAATGATTCAAGAAACTGCAAACAAGATCAGGATGCAGTTAAATCCACATCCAGCTGGTCAGATGGAACATAATGTTCCAGAGCTCAAGGATGGAACCAAGCTTTATGGAATGCAGCACAAGTACAAAGAAACTTGTCTATTCTTTCCTAGTCAAAGTCAAACATGTCATGCATATTGTAGTTTTTGTTTTAGATGGCCACAATTTGTGGGAATGGATGAGCTCAAGTTTGCAATGAAAGAATCCGAGTCCCTAGTTCAATATCTTCGTGAGCATCCAGAGATTTCTGATGTTTTGTTTACTGGCGGGGATCCAATGATAATGAAAGCACGCATTTTTGCTGGATACATTGATGCATTACTTGATTCCAATTTACCAAATCTCAAAACAATTAGAATTGGAACTAAAGCGTTATCTTACTGGCCTTACAAATTTTTGTCAGATAATGATGCAGATGAAACATTAGCACTATTTGAAAAGGTCACACAAAAAGGAATTCATCTAGCAATTATGGCTCACTTTAATCATCAGGTAGAGCTTTCTACTGATTCTGTTAAAGAAGCCATCCACAGAGTGAGGAAGACGGGAGCACAAATTAGAACACAATCACCCGTTCTAGCTCATATCAACGATGATCCCGATATATGGGCAGAAATGTGGAAAAAACAGGTTCAGTTGGGTTGTATACCATACTACATGTTTGTGGTAAGAGATACAGGTGCTCAGCATTACTTTGGTGTGCCCCTTGTCAGAGCTCACGAGATTTTTAGAAATGCCTACAAAAAGGTTAGTGGATTGTCAAGAACTGTTAGAGGACCCAGCATGTCTGCAACTCCAGGTAAGATTCAAGTCTTAGGTGTTTCTGATGTTGGAGAAAAGAAAGTAATTGTTCTTCGATTCTTACAAGGTAGAAACCCAGATTGGGTACACAAACCATTCTTTGCTGAGTATAACGAAAATGCAATTTGGATTGATGACTTAAAACCTGCTTTTGGAGACAAGTTCTTTTATGAAGATGAGCTTGCTTCGATGTTTGCTAATGACATTAAAACGACGGGATCTGATGTAAGTACCGCTGGTGGAGGCCCACCATAAAGTTTCAATGTTTGTAGATTAGGTAGTTTGTTTATCTGAATCGCTAGCCAAGGTTTGCATTTTTCTTGCTTTTCCCATACCAATTGTCGTAATTATAACGGATACCATTATGATTACAAAAACAATTTGTGGATAAGCTTCTGCATTTGGCAAACCAAGCGTAAGCGGTATCGTAGCTAAAACAGCAGCTGCAAGACCTCTTGGGATCATTACGGATGTTACTTTTTTATCAATAAGACTGAATCTTTTCGTAAGAGAAGCTTTTACAACTCCAATTCTTGCTACGTAAATTGCAATGGAAGCTACTATTCCAAAAATGAGATATTCAATTCTTCCAAGACTTGCTAATAGTCCTATAAAGACAAAGAAGAATGATCTCACCAAGAACGTGAGCTGATTATGCATTTTATCATCAATGTCAATCTCAGGGAGTTTGAGTCTTAGACGGCGTGCTAATGTGTACCTGTTACCCAACATTAATCCAAATACCAGCGCTGTTAGTGCACCTGATTCGCCAAATGATCTTGCTAGGAAGAATAAAACGAACAACATTCCTAAAGTGAGCATGTAAGCGTGTTGGGTGTTAGATAGTTTGGTTATGACATACATCCAAGGAATTCCCACGCCAAGTCCAAGAATTAAACCAGTTGCAACTGCCTTCCCAAAAGTCTGTAATATTAAGTTAGGATCAAAATATCCAGTAATCACAAGGTCAAATAAAATGAAAGCAGTAATTGTTGCTAAAATGTCTGTCATGGCAGATTCTAAACTAAGCATAGACTTTGCTTCCTCAGAGATGCGCACGTTCCGTACAAGACCGAAAACAATGATAGAACTACTTCCACCAACTATTGATCCTAGTAAGATGCTATCAAAAAGATCCCAGCCAAGACCATAAAATGCAATCAACGTTACAATGAAAACTGAAACTACAAAACCTAATACAGTGAGCATGACGGCAAAGTGTGCAGTCTTTATTACATTTCGAATGTCTAAGTTAATTCCACCGTCAAACATAATTATGATCAAAGCTACTGCCGCAAAGTACGGGACAACCTGAATAACTGCAGCTGGTTGAATTATTCCAAAGACTGGACCAATTAGCACTCCAAGGATCAGTAAAAATGCTATATCAGGAATTCCGGTTTTTTTGAAAAACGCTTCACCCGCAACACCCAAAAAAATTGTAATGCCAGCTGCAAGTAGTACGACCTGAGCTGATGCAATACTTTCAGTACCAATGGCAAGTTGTGGAATAGCCTCCTGAACTCTTGCAAATCCTTGGTGTAAAAATTCTAGGTCAGGCTCGAATTGTGAGTTGAAATCTATAAAGTCTCCAAAAAAAGATCTTACCATATCTAGAATACTTACCGTTACAAAGTTCATGTGAGAATTGTCGTGGCTTGTTTAATACAAGAATCTGTCAATGTAGCTTGATTCTTTAGATTGAACACGCATCTACAGTTAGAAATTAAGATGACGAAGCAGGTAATATCGTAGTGGATCTTGTATTTTCTGATATTCATGCTGATTTTGGTGCTCTGGGGAAAATTCTAAAAATTACAACTTCTCAGGAGTTTAAAAGGAAATATGGAAAATTTACCAGAATAATCAATCTAGGAGACGTTTTAGAAAGGGGCACACATCCCAAGGAAGTTCTTTCTTCGTTGTGTTCATTAGAAAAAAACTATACTGTTATTTCCGTTATGGGAAACCATGATGAAGCATTTTTGTATAACAGACCAGTTAGTGGCAGTTCATTTGAAAGCTTAAATGCTCATAAAGTTCTTACAGCAGAAGATCTTTCGTTCTTTTCAAAAAATACTGATGGTACTTTTGGACAACAGACATCTATAGATAAGAAAAACAATCTTTTTTTTGTTCATGGCGGACCACTTGATCCACAAAAGATCAAACCGAAAGATATTGCACCTATAGAGGAATGGCTATACCAAAACAGCTGGCAGAGAATATCAGAAGAAGAATTTGAGTATTTTTCATATTATGGATATTATTATCTCCCATCGTCAGCATTTGTTGAATCAAATAATTATTTCAAAAATTCAGTAATTCTGTGTGGGCATCAACACGCAGAAAAAATTATTGAACAAGATGCAAATCATAGTATAAGAGAATTATCTCTCAAATGCATAACTGAACGGATCTCCGATTTTTTAGTCGAAAAAAAGGAGATAGAAATTTCGAATTTTTGTAATTATTTGATTAGATTGGGCATAGGAGGTCCAGAAGGGTATGAACCTGGTTCACAAAATCCTCACTTTGGAATAATTCAACATGATCAAAAAAAAGTAATTCTATTTGAGATAAAGTAACATCTATTGTAAAAAAGATTGATGAAATTAAAAGATCTCTAGATTCACTTGAACAAAAAAAATGGTTTAGAGACTAAATTCACGTAGTGAGCTCTGGTTTTAATGTCCAAGCTATTGCCAGTGCTACAAAGGGAATTGAAATTAGGATTGTAATTTGTAGAATTATGAATAGAGACGATTCTGTTTTTTCTGGCTCTGCTATTATCCATGGTAGTGGTAAAGTGATTACAAACCAGATTAAGGACATGAGTATTATGATCTCTAGTTTTGTCTTTGTCTTTTTGTTCACTATCCAGAATTGGATATTTGGATTATTAATTTGGTGTGTTAATGATGTTAATTTACAGAATATTGACTTGGTCTAAACTTTACAGTTTGATGCCAAAGGACCAGCGACGGTTCAAAATAAAGACAAACGAACCGGCAATTACAATTGAGATAAATGCTGATAGAATATAGTAGAGTGCCATAACTTCTACGAATAAGTAGATAAAACCAAGTTGAATACCCGCACCAATAAGACTTATTCCCAAAAATTTCGCATACATAACGAGTGTTCTTTGTGTAGATGCATAGTCCTTGAATGTCCATTTTTTATTTAGAGCGAAATTTGAAGTGACAGAAACATAGATTGCAATACCTGCAGATAGCAAATACCACAATCCTGCAAATTCTGTTAGCGCATAAAGAATCCCAAGATTTACTAGAATACCACTTCCTCCAACTAGATAATATTTGAAGGCATGTCGTACCAGTAGCAAAAACCTACTTTTAGCACTTGGATGATCTAATGTCATATTGATCATTCAATTTTGGTGTTATTTATAAACACAAAGCATTGAGTTGGTTTCCAAAGGGGATTATTTTCTTTATATTGTAATGAATGAATCTTCTAATTTAGGAAGGAAATTTTTCAATTACAACAGATTATTCATGCAAAAATTTTCATAAATTATTAAATAGAATGAAAACACACAAAAAAACGTGCATAAGGACAAAAGTCCTTTTGGCTAAGTCACGTAGCCCCACAGAAACGAAAAATAGATCGGCGTACAGGCACCGAATCGAGAGGTAATCTCTCAAATGTCCTGCGAGGGCTGCGCATTATTTTTTTAAATCTACAGACACGGGTCCAACTAAATTTCCATTAGGATCAATTGTAATTTCTAACGAACTATCTTTAGGAATCTGAATTTCTTTTACTCCATGGTAATCCCAGGTATAATATTCAGAAATACCTGTATCATGCAATGTTCCCTGAAGCTCAAAGTCCTCTGAAAACAAGAATGAATCACCTTTCAGAATAATTGAAAGTGTTGTTGGGCTATCTCCATTAGGAACAAAACTAAACTGATAATTTCCTTTTTTTATTTCGAAGCTGTCAACGAAAATTCCATTATTATATAATTTGGGATCAGCCAGAGTTATGTGATATTCAACTTTGTCCTCTGATTTTTCAGTTGGGATTAGTCCTATGCCAAGTATGACTCCAATAATAATCGGTATTACAACAAGTATTTTTTTCACAAAATAGAAAGATCTAATTGATAATAAATTTCGATTTGAGTGAAAAAATTAATTTCATTAACTCAAAAACCATTATGAGGAAATATTTAAATACATTCTTTCTTATTCAACGCCAATAAAAAATGGAGAAATGTCCACTTTGTTGTGAACAGCTGGGAAGTACATTATCACTGGCAGTTCACATCAAGAAAATCCACCCGCAGAGAACTGAGATTTCTTTACTTAGATAGTCTCATTCTCAGGGAAGGGGGAAGTATCCATTGGCCAAATTTAGATTTTCACTCTGAAATGATAAATTTGCCTGGGTTTTGTTAGTGAAATTTAGCCTACAGTAAAGCAGAATTTACACCCTTGATTAATAACAAAATTTTGCATGCCTAGATGTGCCATCATTCGTAGAAAAGTGGTCGAAACCATCAACACCTGGTTTCACAACGAGATTAAGTGAGACTATAAAACCGAAAGGTGCATTGAAACCAAGAGTAGAGCATGCAGTTAAGAAACTTCAATCTCAGACTTCAAAGATGGATGCAATGTTAACTAAATTACGAGAAAGAGACCAACAAGTTTTTCAAAAAATTATAGTTGCAACACAACAACATGATGCACATGGAAGCAAAGTATTAGCAAATGAATTAGTTGAGGTACGTAAAGTCACAAAAGTTCTTGGTAGTGCAAAAACAGCACTAGATCAAATTGAATTAAGATTAACTACTTTCCATACTCTTGGAGATACAGTAGTTACAATAATGCCAACTATTGGTCTCATGAAAGGAATGAGATCTTCACTTGCCAAATTCATGCCGGGTGCAGAGCAAGAGCTAAGCCAAATGGCCGAAACATTAGGTGGTTTTATGACTGAAGGTTTCAGTGACAGTTCATTTACAGCTGACTCTGCAGTAACAAATGATGAATCAGAAAAGATACTTCAAGAAGCAGCTGCCGTTGCAGAATCCTCATTAAATGAGAAATTACCATCTACGCCTGTAGAAGAATCCACATCAACATCTACTTCTCGATTCATGTAGAATTCTTCAGTCATTAAGAAATCAAATCTAGTTTTTAGTACAAGATTTTTAGAAATATTTTATGTCTTGGTTTTCGATTCTTTGAAGCTTTTTATTTTATCGCCTTCCGCATTTACGATATTATCAACAGAAGATAATTTACCACGCAAGTTGTTTACTATAGATGCCACCTCATCAGCAGCCTGTTCCACCTTCGATCTTTTCTCGGTGAGACTTCGAATTCCTTCATTTTCCTCGTCTATATACTCAGAAACTTTAACCAGCTTTTCCCTTAGGTTCTTGATATCAACTGATTCATCTTCAACATCTTTTTCAAGTTTTGTTCGTTTATCCTTGAGATTTTTAATCATTAAACCAACATAGTCAATAGCTTCTTCTAATTTAGAGCGTTTGTCCATTAGGTTTTTAATTCCAATGTCAGTGCCAGGTTCAGATGCTGGTTCAGGTTCTGTAACTGGTTCTGGTTCAGGTTGTTTAATTTCAACTGGTTCTGGTTCAGGCGTTGATTCTTCAGGTTCTCTAGTTTCTATTGATTCATCTTCAGACTTTTCTGCCTCAACAATGCCGCCAGAGCCCTCTTCAGGCTTGTCATCTTCATGATCCTTATCAGCCCCTTCTCTAAATCCTTCAAGATTTTTCTTGAATTGATCAAACATACTATCACGACTGTGATTTTCAATATATAAAAAGTTAATATACATATGACTTTGACTAGAATTTTTTTTTATATTCACAACATATCTTAAAACTTCTTCATACCGCGAATTAACAATCGGGTAGGCTCTTTTTGTGACTATATAGTTCGGTTATTGTATATAGCACATAGATTTAACACTCAAAATAATCGTCAAACTATGGGACAATGGCTTTCTTGGGTCAAGTCTAACGAAAAGGAAATACTCAAGATTCTTGATGACCTTGCAAAAAAAGCTGTAGAGACTTCTAATACTTTGGTCGATCTTTTCTCAAACTTTGAAAAGGCTGATGAGTCTCATACGAAAATTAAGAAATTAGAAAGAGAAGCTGATAAATTGACTCGTTCTGTTTTTGCAGAACTAAACAAAACCTTCATTACTCCTCTAGATAGGGAAGATTTGCAAAGAATTGCATCTAAAACGGATGATGTGATTGACTTTATGGAAGGCATTTCAGGTAGAATAATACGTTACCATATTTCATCACCGCCTCCATATATGTTGGAAATTGCGAAAGAACTCCTAAAGGCAACTAAAGAAGTAGAAAGCATGATTTTAAAATTGCACAACGTTAAAGGCGACAAGTCAATAATTCATCATTGTAGAAATGCAAGTGACATAGAGCATACTATAGATGATCTTTATCGGAAGGCAGTTGGTGAGTTATTTGAAAAGAATGATGCGATCTATATAATCAAGATGAAAGATATCTATGAAGCATTAGAAACAGCATCTGATAGATGTGTTGACGTAGCAGATGTTGTTGAAGACATTGTTTTAAAATATGCTTAGGTTTTTTCAATGTTAGAACTTGCAATTGGAGCTATTATTACAGCATTAATTTTTGATTTTGTTAATGGATTTAACGATGCAGCAAATTCAGTTGCAACTGTAATTGGAACTAGAGTTCTACGACCACTTCATGCAGTTTTACTGTCTGCCGTAGCAAATTTTGCAGGTCCCTTTGTATTTGGAGTTGCAATTGCTGCTACAATTGCTAAAGGTATTGTGAGCCCTGATGATATCACCATTTACATGATAATTGGGGGATTAATTGGCGCAATTAGTTGGAGTGTTATTTGCACATTACTTGGTTTGCCAATATCAAATAGCCATTCTTTGATTGGTGGAATTATGGGTGCTGGTATCGCGGGATTAGGTTTTGATAAATTGGTTTACGATGGTTTGTTCAAAGTAGGAATTGGTATTATTGCATCCCCAATAGGAGGTTTGATAATGGGTTTACTTTTTGCTGCCGCGATAATTACGTTCTTTGCAAAATATCATCCCGCTAGAGTTAACAAAACATTTGGTAGATTACAGTTAATTTCTTCCGCATGGTTTGCTTTAACTCACGGTGCAAATGATGGCCAAAAAGTAATGGGAATTATTGTCTTGATTTTGATGTCGGAAGGAGTGCTAACTGAATTTGAAGTTCCGTTATGGGTTATTTTTGCAACTGCATCTGCAATAGGATTAGGAACTTTCTTTGGTGGTTACAAGGTTATCAGAACATTAGGGTTAAGGATATCAAGACTAAAACCATACCAAGGATTTGCAGCGGAGACAAGTGGAGGAATTATTTTAGCAATTTTTGCAACCCTTGGAATTCCTGCAAGTACAACACATTCCATAACTGGTTCAATTATGGGTGCTGGTGCAGTTAGAAGAAAATGGGCAGTACGATGGAAGTTAGGTAGACAGATCGTTTTTGCATGGGTTATTACAATACCTGGCAGTGCTGGAATTGCTTATGCGAGCACATTGGTGATTCATCTTTTTATCTGATTTTTTAGAATTTCAGTGTATTTACCTAATTAATTATGGGATGAAATGAGCGCCCGCGCCACAGAAAACTGCAAATTTGGGTTATTTTATGACTTGAAAAAGCTGTTCCGCTAGACGTTCCGCTTTGGCGTTTCATGGTATCCCTCATAAAATAACTATTAGTATACTGGGCATGTCAAAACAGCAATACAGGTCAGAAATGGGCATCATGTCTGATATCTTAAATGTCACAATGGACGGAGGCGTTCACGGAGTTATTGTATCTGCAATATCAAGACGGGCAAACCTGTCACATTATGCAGTACTTGACAAATGTGAGAAGTTAGTAACTGCAGGTCTAGTAGATACACGAAGAGAGGATAGAAATAGACTATACTCAGTGACCGAAAAGGGAATACAATTCTTCAAAGAATTTGAGAGATTTCAAACACTAGTCCAATCGTTAAATCTAAGGTATTAGAAATATGCAACAACAAGTATGTCTCCCTAAAAGCACGTGCTATATTCCTCCAGAGAAAGGAATACTTTTTGTAAGGATTTCATATATTCTCACAACGTTGGTTCAAGTACCCATTATTGCAATTGGCCTTATCTTAATAGCTATTACTCCTTTCACTCAACAATCATTTGGTTCAACTAAAACACTTGATTTTACAATTTATGTGGATGGCACTGCACATGTGTTTTATGAGAGCGAAGTTGATCCTTTTGAACCAGATTTTTCGGTTGAGCTATTTGGAAATACAATAGACAACTTTATAGCTCAAGATGAAAATGGACTATTGCTTTCTAGTCAAATTATTGATAGTACTGCTATAATCCAAACTTTAGGAGCATCAGCAGTCAAAGTTGATTATGATAGCCATGACCTCGTTACAAAAGATGGTAAAATTTGGTCTTTTCATGTAGATTCACCTTATGATTATTCATTGCTCATGCCAGAAAATTCAGTGATTATTGGAATGAGTACATATCCATCAAGTTTGCAAGTTATTGGTGAGCAATCACTTATTTCATTACCTAGTGGGACTTCTGATATTAGCTACTTCTTTGGTATTTCAGGATCAGCACAAACAGCTACACTTGCAATTGAACAAGCTCAAACGTTAATTGATGAAATTAATAATCTTGGTATCGATACGCCTCTTGCTGAATCAAGACTTGTACAGGCTATTTCTGCTATTGATGAAGGAAAATACTCTGATGCTGATGCCCTTGCAAATGAAGCTCGAATGTTAGCAACACAAGAACAGCAAATGTCTATTTCAAACAGAGATTCATCTGATATTTCATTCATTTTGATTGGTGGCGGTGTAGCAGCTGCAATTGGAGTAACAGCATTGATGTACAAAAGAATCAGACGTTCAACTCTAAAGGTTGCAACAGCACCTCAGCCTGAAGCTGGTATACATGAAATACTGAATAAAGAAATGATCTTTAAGCTGAAACCAAATTTGCGACAAGATGACAAAGAGATGATCGAGTTTCTTTTTGAAAAAGGTGGTCAAGCTTATGAAAGCGAGATTCGGAAAAAGTTCATTCAGCCTCGTACAACGATGTGGAGGGCAGTAAAGAGACTTGAAAGGGAAGGGATCATTGAAATCGAGAAAAAAGACCAGCAAAACCTAGTAAAAATAAAGAAAAGGTTGGAGGGCGAGAGATGAAGATTCAATCTATTGCTCTAACAGCTTTGGTATTAAGCATGGTCTTTAGTAATGTAATTCCTCAAGTTTCTGCACAATCAGATCCTGATTCATTACTTGTGCTTGCAACACATGCACGCGACCAACTAAAAATAAAACTCTCACAGTTTGATGAAACCCCGGATGAAATTTCTGCTCTTTATGAACAATCTGTGATAGAAACAGAAGCACTAGCAAAAGCAGTTACGGAGAACGATATTCCATCAGCAGAACAACATTTTACCACTGCCATGAAGTTGTTTAAAGAAATTAGTCGTAAAATATCTGATCTGTCTTCTATAGAAACAACTTTAGCAGATGATAAAGCTAAACTAGAAACCAAGATCGATAGAGCGGAAGAACAAGCCAAGCGGCTCAAAGCGATTGTTGCAAAGAACGATGTCACAATAGACTTTGCTGAATTTGATGAAATGATTCAAACAATGCGTCAAAACTTGAGTGAAGGAGATTTTGATGAAGTAAGAAAAACACTTGAAGAAACAAAGGAGTTCTTAATTGACGCACATAAATCGCTAAAACATACCGCAAATCAGAAAAAAACTGATAGGGCAAAACGATTTGCTGAAAAACATATTGATAGACTGAATATTATAATTGATGAAGCTAAGGCGCTGGGCATATCACAAGATATCATTGATGATTTTGTTAGTGCTGTAACTCAGTTACATGAATCATCTGATACTGACGAGATTGTGAAACTAGCAAAAGCTATCAAAACCATGAAGAAAGAATTCAAGCATTCTAAAGTTGATAGAATCCATGATAAAATACAAGAACTTGAAGCAAAGTTAGACCAGATAGAGGAGAGAGTACAGGCACACCTAAGTGACCGAGGAGAAGAGATGAGAGAGGAACACAAACCAGACGGAGTTGGATTAGAAAGGGCAATTCAAGTAATTGGTGATAAATCCGAGGAACTTAGAATAAAAGCAGAAACTGCAAGGGGAATTCTTGATAAAGTTAGAGAAAGTATTGCTGCTGACAAACTTGGTGACGTAGTAAGCATGCTCAAATTGTTATCTAGCAAAATTTCTGACATAGAAGATTCTTTGGGAGAAGAATTTGAAACACGTCCTACTGGTGAGCAAAGACCTGAAAAAGAAAATGATAATAAAATAGAAAGAATTGAAAATAAAATTCAAAAGTTAGAAGATAAAATAAACAGATTCGTTGACCAAGTAAGTGGAGATCAAGCTGCAGAAGAGTTACTCAGACAAGCTAATTCTCTACTACAAGATGCAAAAGCTCAGCTAAACGATTCTACTGATAAGGCAATTCAAACATTGAAACAAGTTAATGAAATTTTAGATAAAATAGAAATATTAGTAAACTCGAGCTAAATCAATCATTAGACGGTATGGTAACTAGAAAGTCTTCATGACAAATCGCATGGTTTTTTCACTCATTTCTATCACTTGGAGTATCGCATCCATTAGAATTTGTTGCGTAAATGTCTCTACTTTATCCAATACCAAATAAACGCCGATTACCAACTTTCCATCTTCCCCTGTTATTCTATTTCTTGCTAGAATGGAATTGCAGAATTCTGTTACTGAATTTTTAAACTTTGTTTGTTCTGTTTCGTTTAGTTGCAAAAATCTAGACATTTGCTTATTTTTGAGTGCAAATTTACCTCCAAGGACTAGCATTCCTGGCTGTTTTTTTGGTTCAAAAATCTCAATTGGTGTTGAAACAGAATCTTTGATTACCATTTTAAAATTATTCTCAGTGGTTTTGATTTCTTCAAAGTTATAATTCTCATGAATTAGCCACCGTTCAACATTAACACGAAGATTTGCTTGACTCATGATTTAATCTATAAGATATTTGTCCTTCCAATAAAGTATAGAATAAGGATAGCAGCAAAGATTAATCCAAATACAAACAGCCTTCGCTTGCTTCGTATAATTTTGACCAATGCAATATCTAGTAATATTGGGCATTATATAGAAAATCCGTAGGTCGATTGTATGGTTAGAATATTTGAAATTTTTACTTCAGTGGAGGGTGAAGGTATCCTATATGGTACCAAGACACTTTTTGTTAGGCTAGCAGGCTGTCCTTTCAAGTGTTTTTATTGTGATACCCTTGATGCGCTTCCAATGGATTCAGGAAAAGAGTATAGTTTTGAACATGCATGCAGATTAATCGAGGAAAATCTGCAAGAAAATACGTATAAGGTGAACTTTACTGGAGGAGAACCTCTAGTTCAAGCAGAGAGTGTTATGCAAATGGCAAAGTTTGTACAAAGTAAAAAAATTCCAACATATTTAGAATCTTCATGTTACGACGCAGAAAAATTTTCTCTTGTTCTCCCATATATTGATTTTATTAAAATTGAATTCAAGACTCCAGAATCAGAATTTGTGGATGAAAAGCATTATCCTACACTTTTAGAAAATGCAATCAAATGCCTCCATATTGCCGTAGCCAAGAAAAAAACTACTTACATAAAGGTAGTAATTAATTCAAAAACGAAACTAGAGCCCTTTAGAAAGTTACTAGAAAAGATTTTTGTCACTACATCAAAGTCACAAATTGCAGGATTTATAATACAACCCTCATATGGAATTGCGGAACCTGGTTTGGATAACCTACTAAATTTCTATGATGCTGTTTACCCATATTATCAGGAGGTTCGTATTGTACCTCAACTACAAAAGATCATAGGTGCTCCATAATGAGCGACGAACGAATTAAAAAACTAATTAGAGAATTAATAATAGAGATAGGCGAGGATCCCACTCGTGAGGGTTTACAGGATACACCAGAAAGAATTGCTAAGATGTATAAAGAAATTTTTAAGGGATATGATTCTGAAGCAGAACTTTCTGTCAAGTTTTCTGAAGAATCTGATCTCGTAATAGCAAAAGACATTCAGTTTTATTCAATGTGTGAACATCATATGATGCCCTTCTTCGGTAAGATCTACATAGCATATTCACCAGATAACAAAGTTTTTGGAATTTCAAAATTGATACGCCTAGTAGAAAAGTACTCTAGGAGATTGCAGATCCAAGAGAGACTCACTAAAAATATCGCTGATGAGCTATATTCTGCTGGAGTAAAAGGAGTAGTTGTTATCGTAGAAGGAGAACACCTATGTATGAAAATGCGTGGAGTGAGGAATGAAGCTAATGTAACCACTGCTGCATACCGAGGCATTTACGATAAGAAAGAGGCAAGAGAAGATATTCTTGAATTAATCAAAAAGAAGAGTTCCGATACAAAGCTTCTTGAATAATTTTTGAAAAAATTAAATAGTACCTATCAAGTCTGGTGATCTATTGGTACACAATACGTTTAACGCTCCAAAAGAATCGTGGCCTGCATTTTTATGGTATGTAATTGAATTTGGTATTGTTGTAGGAATAGCAACAGGGACTGCATATCAAGTTACGCCAGCATTCCATGATATGGTTGGTTTCCAAGCCATAGAGTGTGAGCAAGAGTCTCATATTTCAAAATGTGCACCTCCAAAAGAACCAGTACGTGATGAAGGTACGCTAAACTGGATTTTCTGGGGAATAACTGGAGCAATCTTTCTGGTGTACTATCTTCTGATACGAACTTTTATCCTCAAAAAACCAGTATTGTCACGCATCTAATTAGTTCTGTACTTTGTTTTATCTTTGATATGTGATACAGTAAATGCTTTTTTTCTATTCCTACAAGATTCGCACTTGCCACAGTGAACTTTCCCATTTTCATAACAACTCCATGTCTTAAAGATGTCATCTCCAAGGATGTTATGACCAATCTTTAGAATTTCACTCTTTGAAAGACCATCAACTGCTGGACTCCAAATTTTGATCCTCTTTCGTTTTCCTGATTTTATCCCATCAATCTCGCCATTATTCAAAGCATTTTCGAGCTTTCTTGAGAAGGTAGGCCTACAATCAGGGTAATTTTTGTCTCCCGTATGGGCGCCATACGCAACAACCGAGGCATTTTTTGTAAAAGCCCATGCAGATGCTATTGTCAAGAAGATGGCATTTCGTATTGGTGCTACTATGGAATAATCAAACTTGGAAGGCATTCTTTTCTTTTTGCTGGTAAGGACATTGGTATTTTCGTATAAGACTTTCATGAATGCTATATCCGTGATTTTATGTTCTTTCAACTTCAAAGTCTTTGCAAAACATTTTGCGATATTAACTTCCTTTTTTGCTCTCTGACCATATGCGAATGTTATTGCATAAAGTTGATACTTAGACATTAGATATGCCGTAGTGCAGAGAGAATCTAATCCACCACTAAATATGATAATTGCCTTTTTCAATCTGAATAAATCCTTAGATGACAGTAGCACCCTTTGATGGCTTGCAAATTACAGTGTGGCATTCTGTTTTTGCAGAAGCGAATCCCTTTTCCATTGCTTTACAAATTTTCTTTGAATTAGATTTTGACGTAGCAAAGGCAATGACAGCTGGACCTGCACCACTGATAGTTACCCCAAGCGCACCTGCTTGCAGAGCATTCTTCTTTACTTTTGCAAATCCTGGTATCAAATGCTGTCTTGCTGGTTCTACAATTTCATCTTTAATGGAATTTCCAATCAACACAGAATCTTTTTTTAAAATTCCTACAACAATGGCTGCAGCATTGGAAATATTACGAACTGTAGCTGAAATTTTTACTTTGGATGGTAACACACTTCGACTAAGTTGAGTCTTTTTTGGCGGAACTGGAATCATTGGAATTGCGATACACAGAACTAAATCCTTTGGTGGTATGAGATGTAAGACATTAAGAGGATCGGTGGTAACAACAACAAACCCGCCTAATAAGGAGGCTGCAGCATTATCATAATGAATCGAACCTGCACTTGCTTTTTCGCCCATTCCAGCGTATTTTACTAGAGTATTGGAATCTAGTCTGAGGTTGAACAACGAATTGAACCCAAGTGCGGCTGCAGCAGCCGAGGCAGCACTGGAGCCAAGGCCAAAACCTACTGGGACACCCTTTTTGATTTTTACAATGATGCCATCTTTCTTGAATTTTTTTGCCATCTGTTTTATTACAATACCAGCAGTATTGTTATCAACAGATAGTGGTATGGAGTCAAAACTTTGTATCCTAATACCCTTACCACCTTTTGATAGAGTAACAGTATCATAATATGCATCGAGTGCAAGTCCAAAGACATCAAATCCTGGCCCAAGATTTGCTGTAGAACATGGAGCCTTTACAACAACTTTGGAAATCATTAATCCTCTACCTCTTCTCCCAAGTTTAGAATTCTACTTAATACAATTTCTAAATTTATCATGCCTTCACCAGTTATGTTAGAAACCCCAATAAGTTCTTCAACAAAATCACCAACATCAAGGCCTTTGAGTATATTGGTGAGAAGTGTGTACGTCTCCCCATCCGTTTCCACGGAAATCCTTTCTTCTAGTGATTTGATATCAGATGACCATTTGAATATATCACTTATCTTATCTTGGATTAGATCAGTTTTGGTTAGTACGTTAATGGTTGGCAACTTGAGCCTGAGTTTTACAGAAGTCGCTAGAAGAGTAATTGAAATAAAATTTGCTGGTGTCGTTATGAATGCACCATCGTACAAAAATATGACAACTTTTTGTTCTGCATTGAGATTATGAACAAAGAACGGTCCACTGGAACGATACGCAAACAATTCTATTTGTCCCGGAGTATCCACAATAAGATAATCAGGGTTGACGTCATCGACTTCCTTTTGAATTTGATCCATTTTTGATGCAATCAAATCACTCGCCATGATTAACGCACCATTCGGACCTAGATCATATTGTTTCATGATAGTTACGAGATCCACATGATCCCTAATGTCAATATCACAGGCATATGGGAGAGATTCCACTCCAGGATCTAGGTTTAATATTGCCACAAAGGAGCCATTTCGTACATAATAGTCGTAAATCTTTGAAGTAAGAAGAGATTTTCCTGCACCTGCAGTACCTGCAATAAAAATCGCTTTCAATTTTTTTGAATATTCCTAGTTGGCTTATATTTGCATTTATTATTACTCCATAAATTGAACTGGCGGTACATAGCGATTCCTGTAAGTATAATTCCATTTTTGTTGATTGCGGTACAATTTGATCTCACCCTGGAAGACATCTTTGCTGTTGGGCTTGTTCCATTTGTATTGGCATCTGGTGCGATGATTTGCAAGTTATTCCTCCAGGGAGTGAAATTCAATTATTTGGTAAGAAAGTTTTTTGGTGGAATAGAACCTGCGTGGAAAACTATTCTGGTTCGAATGGGATCTGAATTTGTATCCTTTACCACGCCAATGTATGTTGGTGGTGAGGTTGTCAGAGTTGTTTGGCTCCGTCGAAGGGGTGTTAAAACCAGCAAAGCAACGTGGCTTACTATTATAGAAATAGTGACAGAGGTTATCGCTGCTGGAACCATATCTATCATAGCTGCGGTATTTGCTTTACTCCATGGTGCGTATTTTATTGGATTTGCAATTCTTGCAATAGCAATCACCGTCATGACGTTATGGTCTACGCTTTTCTTCTTGTCATCGAAGAGAACTTTTCAGATTCCTAAGGTGATTTACGGAATGGTTCGCAAGTTTGGAAAGAAACGTGGTCTGAAGTATGCTGATCGCACAAACGAATGGATAAAAGGCATATGTGAGATGAGTCGTGAAAACTTTCACACCAAACAAGCAAAGAAGGCGATTGCTGTATCATTGATGATTTCTTTTCTCTATTGGGGAGTATATGGTACGACATTCTTTTTGCTGGCGAATGGTGCGGGATTCTTTATTGAACTACAGGATTCTATTTTTGCTGTGTTGGCATCTAACGCACTTGGAGATCTTCCTATAACCATCGGCGGTTCTGGGTTGGTGGAACTTGGAATTTGGTCGTATCTTGAGGGATTGAAGGATTTGACGCTCGATTTGACAGAGGGAACGATGGAATGGAATGTCATTATCGCATGGAGGATTGCAACGTACCATGTTCCATTGATAGTTACATGGATTCTTTTAATGAAATTGGCCTTGAGTAAATACACTAAGGCAGAAATTTCATAGAAGCATTCTGTTACATTTGATACGAACCGTTAACTAGAACTTAGTTTATTTTTACCAGAGATGGGAGTTACCAGAATTATAGTTCTTTTAGCAGGAGTTGGCTTAGCCCTACTGGTAGGATATGGTGTGATCAATACCACACCAATAGAGGAAGAAACCGTCGAATTAGAAGTAGAGCCTGTCGATATTACTAAAGAATTTGGCTCGTTAGGAGATGAACATGCTCATGCATTAATCTTGGTTGGAATTTTTGGAGACCAATTTGATTTTTCAATTTCAGCATACCAATTAAAAAGTGATTGGATACATCTTGAAGGCAAACGTGGAGATTTAATCCATAGACATGCATCTGGAGTTCCACTAGGATTTTTGTTTGATACATTAGGTATAGGGTTAACAGATGAGTGTTACATTTTACCCGACGGCCTACAATTCTGCACTGATGAGAATTACTCATTAAAGTTTTACATTAATCGTGAACAAATAGAAGATATCACAAATTATGTAATTAATCAAGGTGACAGGATATTGATTTCTTATGGCGATGAAACTGAGGAGGAAATCGAGATGCAATTATTTCATTTGGAACAATTGATGACACTAGAGGGTTTACAGAAAGTTTGATACGAACTGTTAATCCACAGTTATAGTCATTGAGAGAGGCGGCGAAAGTGCTTCAGGATTATCTACACTTTCCCATACAAAAATCTCAACATAGTATACCCCTGAAGTATCAGTCGTCCATGATTGTGCGGGTGTAAAAGACTGTCTTGGACTAAGTGATCCCGTAAGCCAAGAAAGTGCTACAACAATATTATCTTGATTTTTTATCTGCACTAAATAAGCAAATTTTTGGTTTCTATCCTGACCATTGGTTAGATCTGCGGTTATCATCACTTGCTTTCCAACTTCAATTTCATATTCTATATCAGAAGATTCCCTTTGTATTACATCAACTGAATTTACTGCTCCAGCATTGTTTACTAGTAAGAAAAGCATGACTGGTAAAAGAAGATAATATTTCATCATATTTGATATAATTGGCTTTATACTTCAAGATTTATTAAAATAAAAAATGAGGAATTACAAATCCATGAAATACTTTTTGTTGATAGTAACCCTTTTCCTTATTATAGGATTATCTCAAAACTCATTTGCACAAGAAGTTCCTGATTACTTTAACCCATACGCACCAATTTTTACAGATAAGGAGGTATACTCATGGACAGACAAAGTGTACATTACAGTTGTAGCACCTAGTTGGAATGCCAACAAGAATGGTATTGATTCCATAGGAACCCAAGATGGTCATTTTATCAAAATTTCAACTTCTGGACATTCTCTTAAACCGTACAAATTATCAGAAACCGAACCTAACAGTGGTGTATTTGTTGGAGAGATAATTCTTACCGGTTTTTTGCATGATACTGATGGTGATGGTGATACTGATACTAATCCACGTACAGCTGGTAATGGTCCTACTAATGGTTTCTTAGAGACTAAACGAGATGGCGGATTGACAATATCATTTGAATTTGCTGATGGAGTAGTCCTAACACATTCAGCAACTATCAGTTGGAATATAGGAGAAATAATTTTCACTGAATCAAACTACCTAGTTAGTGAAACTGCTAGAATACGAGTTACCGATCCGGATATGAACCTAAATCCTGAGGTTATTGACCAAGTAATTGTAGAACTTTCATCTGATTCTGATATAGCAGGAATCTTTATCGATGCAATAGAGACAGAACAGGATTCAGGATTGTTTGAGGCCGTTGTTTCTTTTTCACAGAATAGTGCTTCAAGTGGAAATAGGCTATTTGCTAAAACAGGTGATTCAATTTATGCAAAATACAATGATAATACGCTTCCTTCCCCCTATAGTATTTCCGATAATTTAGATATTCAAACCATATCAAAACTTGAATTAGAAACAACACAATTTTCAGCACCACCAATCATTGAGGGAAAGCTTTTTGAAGAATATGGAGTACGTGTGGAGACTATAGCAGAAAATCTAGAGGTCCCTTGGTCAATTGTTTTTTCTCCTGATGGAAGAATCTTTGTTACAGAAAGGGTAGGAAATCTCAGAGTAATTGAAAATGGACAACTTCTGGAACAACCAGTCAAGATACTTGATGTTGGTTTTGTTGAAGGAGGGCTTTTAGGAATAGAGTTAGATCCTAACTTTGAAGAAAATCATTATATCTACTTGTATTATACTTACAGCGATTTTGTTTTCACATATAACAAAGTAGTTCGGTTTAAAGAATTAAACAATGAATTATCAGATGAAAAAATTCTGATTGACAAAATTCCAGGAGGTCCAATTCATGATGGAGGAAGACTCAAGTTTGGTCCAGATGGAAAACTATACGTTACAACAGGCGAAGCTGGAAATCCCGGACTTGCTCAAGACCTAAATTCTCTTGGAGGAAAAATACTCCGATTAAATTCTGATGGAACAATTCCAGATGACAATCCATTTCCAAATTCTCCAGTTTTTTCTTATGGACACAGAAATCCTCAAGGGCTTGATTGGGATCCTTTGACTGAGAAACTTGTTATTTCGGAACATGGTCCTTCGGGAGAAAGAGGCTTTGCACATGATGAAGTAAATGTAATAGAAGCTGGCAAAAATTATGGTTGGCCTGAGATAGTTGGAGACGAGACTGGATCCAATTATGTAAGCCCGCTTTTACATACAGGAACTGATACCTGGGCTCCTTCTGGTGCTGTTTTTTATGATTCAAATAATATTCCAGAATGGGAAAACAAGTTTTTCATAGCTACTCTAAGAGGGAATCATCTTAGAATGTTGGATTTGGATCTAGAACAAGACAAAGTTGTTTCAAATGAAGCTCTCTTTTTAGGCGATTTTGGAAGATTAAGAGATGCATCTTTAGGACCTGATGGCAATCTTTACTTGTTAACAAGCAATAGAGATGGACGTGGAACACCATTCCCTAATGATGATAGAATACTTCGAGTTGTTCCAGTAGAAAGTTCAACAAAACAAGAGATATTTTCTGAACTTTTACCACCACTAAAACAATTCAAACTTGGAATTTCTGTTGAAGATATAACTTGCAAGGAAGGGCTTGAGTTGATAAAAAAATATGATAATACTCCTGCTTGCGTTAAACCATCAAGTGTTACAAAACTGATAGAGCGTGGATGGGCTTTGAACTAATTGTTAGCATCCATAATTCTGATGACACCCAATACTATATTACATCAAATTGAGACTTGGTTCTTTTCTAAATTACACTTGAAATGAATTCTAACTAGCAAACAAGCGATCATCATTAAATAATCAAAACTTATGAGGTAACTATTGGGCAGTTTAGAAAAATCACTCTCAGAAATTTTAGTCAAAGATATCATGACAAGAGCCTTAATATCAGTAGATTCTTCAACGACGGTTTTCCAGGTCGCAAAGATGATGGAACAGGGAGGAATAGGTGCTATGATAGTGAAGAAGGATAACATCCCTACAGGAATAATAACTGATAGGGATTTTGCAATAAAAATTGCTGTAGAAAAACTCCCTCTAGATACGCCTGTCCATAAAGTTGCATCGTATCCTTTGCAAACAATAAACTCAAATGAATCGATTTTAGCTGCAGCAGATTTGATGTCTTCAAAAAATATTCGAAAACTTGCAGTAGTAGAAGATTCTAAAGTGATTGGAATTATTACTTCAACAGACCTAGTAAATCAATTAGCCAAAAAGAAATAAATCGACTGAAAATAAAAGTTTGTAATGATTTATTCTATAAAGGCTAGATACATTGAAGAAAAAATGGGCGAGTTTTATCGAAAACTAACTGATGGCACAATTCAGAATCAGAAACCTGATGGTCAAGAGATCGTTAATTCAATGAAACGTGCTAAAATAACTGAACCGGGAATGATTCAATGGTCTGAGATGTGTTTTTGTCCTACACCATTAAAGCATGAACGTGAAACTATCTACAATCATTTTCTAAATGATATGGAGACAGAAACTATTGATAATTATATTGAGTTTGATGGTGAACCATTTTTTGATTTTTTAGAAAAGCAATTTAAAAATTAACGTTTGATACGAATTGTTAACCAATAGAAACCACTTTATTTTCAAAAAGAGCCTTTGATTCATGAATTATGCCGGGAAGGTAGTTGTAGTAACTGGCGCATCAAGCGGCATAGGTGAAGAATCTGCAATAGAGTTCGCCAAAAGAAAGGCTAACGTGATTCTCGTGGCAAGAAGAAAAGAAAAACTAGATCAAGTAGCACAAAAAATTTCAAAATACAATTCACAAGTAATGACTCTTCAGTGTGACGTTTCCCAAAAATCCCAAGTTGAATCCATGAGTAAAACAGTACTAGAAAAAACAGGTAGAATTGATATACTCGTTAATAATGCTGGCTTTGCAATTTATGGTACCGTCGCAGATCTTAAAGTAGAAGAAATAGAATCTCAGATTGCAACGAATTTTTTTGGGATGATTTATTGTACTAAAGCTTTCTTACCAAAAATGTTGGATCAAAAATCTGGTCATATAGTTAATGTTGCTTCTGTGGCTGCAAGCTTTGGTTTACCAGGAATGGCATCTTACTGTGCATCAAAGTTTGCAATGTTAGGATTTTCTGAAGGTCTTTATCATGAATTGAAAGGAACAGGAGTTGGAGTCACGGTAGTAAGTCCGATAATGGTTAGAACTAATTTTTTTGATAATACTTCCTTCAAGTCAGTACCAAAATATTCACTAACTTCACTCAGTTCAAAAACAGTAGCAAAAGCAGTGATTAAAGCTGCTTCATCATCAAGACTAGAGATAATTGTTCCACCTTTAGTGCGGGTAGCAGTATGGGCAAAACAAACATTTCCTTATTTGATAAATCCGATTTTGACTTCGACCTTCAAGCAGAAACAAGAAAAAGATTCAGACTAAATTATTCCTCGATTTTTGTTGTGGTATCAGAAGATACCTCGATCTTTTAACATTTTTAATAGATAAACATTTACTGCTGTTTCTCTTTTTTACTTTTTTGCCACCAATCAAGATATTCGTATTGTCTATCCTCTTGAGTTTTTTCTCTTTGGTTTAGTCGGTCTTTTATGTCGCTTACTTGTTCTCTTGTTGCATAAAGTCCGCATTTCTTGCAGATAAAATGTTTAGTATTAGGGTCGTATTTCATCTCCAGCTCAGTATCTTTTGCTGCACACTCTGGGCAAACAGCCAACGTTTGACCAACAGAAATTATCCATAAAAGCGTTCCCACTTATCCGATCACAAATTACAATTGATACTAGTAGCAGAATTATTACTCAAATTTTTACTGGTACGCGGATTATGTCGTCATCCCTTTCGGTCAGTTCGCCCATCGAATACCGCGTACCAGCGTTTAAACTAAACATCGAAAAATTATAATCGTTTTCGGGTTTCAAGCATTTCATTAACTATCTTGGCTGTATTTTCTGCTCCATTTCCATCAAAGTTTCTAGAAAATTCCTGAAGATTTTCCTCATATTTGTTATAATTTGCCTTTATTTCCTGAATTGCTTTTAACACCTGTTTTGAATTAAGGGCCAGAAGGCCGAGTTTTCTATCTTGTGTCCACTTCAAGTTGTTGGTATGTTCATCGTAGATGGGAATTCCTACGATTGGCTTTTGTTTTTTACCTATAATTTCTCCAATGGTAGTGTGTGAACCATTAATCACTGCATATTTACAGAGAGTTAGCACGGTCTCTTTTTCTTGTTGCGATAAGAACCCAACATCTATCTGAATCCAATCAATTTTCTTCTCACACGCTTCAGAAATCCCATATGTCTTACCATCTTTCCCTAATACCTTATCTATTGAGGGATCTTTTTTAGCATGTGATATTACCCTTCTTTCATTTTTCATCTCATCAGAATGGAATGTTTCTTGGAATTTTTCCCCAGTTATTTCATTTGTAGATTTATTACCGGTTCTCATCCAATAACCAAATTCTTTGCCCTCGATCAATTTTTCAACATCTGACTTTGGTTGTTGGTTTGTTGTTGAACCATTTGAAAAGTGACCAACATAGACAACTTTTTGCATAAGATCTTCTGGGAAATTCAGATTATACTCACAAATGGTATATGGTGGAGGTGAATCAGCTACAACTATTTTTGAAGCCTTGGCAATTTGCTTTGAAATGTACTCTATGGAAGGATAAAAGTAAAAATGTGACCTCCCAAGTCTCGGCTTGAATTGATTTGTCACGAAAATACAACTCACGTTTCGGTTTTTTGCTAGTATATTCGATCCCATGTCGCCATCATTTATTACAAAATCAAAATTTTCACGCTCAAACAACGCTCTTTCTTGTTTGAGATAATTTGTTATCTGCTTAACAAGTGGAGGGTTTCCAGAAACAGGCAATAGAAAATTCAATAAAGATAACCTAACACTTGGACCACATTTACCATCAATTGGGGTAGGCATTAAGATCTCATGAATTTGTTGTTGTTTTGATGGAAATTTTTCTAAGAGTCTTTGATAAATCTGGTCTTTGCTTGAATAATGCATTTCAATTTCATCTTTTAGGTACTTTGGAAGAACTTTGTCAAGTGCCATCATTCTTGAATAGTGTCCACTACCCCATGGATAGATGAATTGAGCGATTTTTATCATAGTAAAAAATCAGTCGTTCCTGCTTAAATTCTCAATGATTGAGGCTATCAAGAATATCATGAATGTTTTTCGTGCCCACAGTAACCATTATTTTTTTTCTTGTTTTTATTGCTGCCTGACATAAACTCAACGTTTGATTTCTAGAAATTCTTTTTTTCTTAAAGTTTGTCTTGTAGATTTCTTTAATTTTAGGCAAGAATTTTTTGAGACCTATTTCTTTGGCTGCATCTATGAGGTCCTTATCCATCATAGGGAGTGGAAGCCACGGAATCAATCCTTTTTGAGATATATTTGACAAACTGTCTTCAACAAACCATAAGGGGTAAATCAAGGGCGAAATTGCAAGAGAAACTCGTTTTATTTTATTAGATCTTGCTATAGAAGATAGAATTGCTGTTATTACATTTACAAAAACGATATGCGATCCAACTCCTTCATCTTTTATTGTAAGTTTGAAAAATTCTAATTGTACTTGTTTGCGAACTATGGTAGGCAAGATATGATTTAATATCTTGACTGTTCTCAAGAGTTGATCTTCATTATGATAACATACTAAGATCTTAACATCAAACCCCATCTTGATAGTTTGAAGACAACAAATTGCAGAAAATTCGTCATATACAGAGCATATTATTTTTTTTTGGTGAAAATTGTAAGGATTACCACCATATCCTTTATCCATAAAAATGCTAATGTATGCATTAGATTTTGTAAGAAATGTGTAAAGCAGCTTATCGAAGTTTTCTTTTGTTCCGGGTTTTGCTTTAAGATGTGATATTTTCTCTATCAGCGAAGTTGTTGCTGCTAATTGGATATCTTTTGGTAAGTAAGTGGACGAGTGTCCTTCAACTTGGACATAAAACTTTTCTCCCCTTAGGATTAGATTTGAACCTATTTTTGTTATAGTTGAAACGACTAGCTTGAAATTATTATCAATTTTTTTAGCTATTGCAATCTTTTCTATTCCAAAAAGTGAATTTATTGTAGATAAAATGACTATTGGCTCATCCGTATGGATTACAATAACTGGCCCGTCTTCTAATATTGTTTTAAATTTTTGATTTCGTATTTTGATAATTTTTTTTAAGTTAGATAATAGCGATTTAGTTTTGTTAACTGATAATTGTGAGGGAAAAACTACAACTACTTGCCTATCTTTCATTTTTAGTAATTATTAGTACGTTGTTTATAATCCTAGAATTGCTTGTGTACCTCGTAATAATTATATGAGATTATAAAGCTCATTTTGTTGTGGGAAAATTCACTGCTGAACAAATATCTGAATTAAATAACTCACTTAAAACTCCTGATCAAGTTTTAAAGTGGACCATGGAGAATCTTCACCCCAAGGTTGCACTTGCTTCTAGTTTTGGTGCAGAAGATATGGTCCTAATTGACATGTTAATGAAAATTAATGATAAGGCAAGAATCTTTACTTTAGACACTGGTAGACTGAATCAAGAGACGTATAATGTGATGGATGAAATTAAAGACAAATACAACGCAAACATCGAAGTAATGTTTCCAGATACACGTGAAGTAGAGGAAATGGTTCGAGTAAATGGAATGAACTTATTTTATAAAAGTGCAGAAAATAGAAAACTTTGTTGCGGTATACGAAAGGTCCATCCTTTGAATAAAATGTTGACAACATTAGATGGTTGGATAACTGGTTTGCGTAGCGATCAAACTGAAAATAGATCTAATACAGCCAGATTAGAGATAGATGAGCAGCACAATAGCATGATCAAAGTAAGTCCAATCATTGATTGGAGATGGGAACAGGTTTGGGACTATATCAAGTCAAATGACATTCCGTACAATAAGTTACATGATCAAGGATATCCAAGTATAGGCTGCGAACCATGTACGCGCGCAATAAAACCAGGTGAAGACCTTAGAGCAGGTAGATGGTGGTGGGAAAGAACCTCAGATAAGGAATGCGGTCTGCACATGGATCATGGTAGTAACTAGGTCTTGTCTCAAAGCAAAGGAATTGCCAGGCCTCACGGTGGCAAGTTAGTAAATCGTATTTCCACAAAAAACCCATCGGATCTATATTCGGTATCTGTTAATGCGGATCTTGCAAATGATGTAGAAAACATTGCTGATGGAATATTCAGTCCTCTTGAAGGATTCTTATCGCAACAAGATTTTGAGAACGTAATCAGCAAAGGTAGATTATCAAATGATATTCCTTGGACAATCCCTATTGTTTTAGATGTAGATCAACAGACTGCTAAAAATATGAAAGATTCAGGCGATGTGCTACTGAAAGGTTCGGAAGGTAATGGTTTTGCTATTTTACATGTAGAAGATACCTTTTCTTTTGATAAGAAAGTTGCAGCAAAGGGCATTTACGGAACTAACGATCCTAATCATCCCGGAGTGGCTAAAACTATGTCAATGAAGGATGTTCTAGTAGGTGGAAAGATAGATTATATTGGAAAGCCAACTAATTCAGATTTAAGAAAATATAGAAAAACCCCAAAAGAAACTAGAGAAATTTTTGAAAAAGCAAATTGGAAAACGATCGTAGCATTTCAAACTCGGAACCCTCCTCATGTTGCACACGAAATGCTTCAAAAAACATCGCTAACAACACGTGACGGCCTTTTTGTTAATCCTCTGATAGGAAAGAAAAAGTCTGGTGACTTTGTTGATCAAGTCATAATAAAATGCTATGAAATTTTGATAGAACACTATTATCCAAAAAATAGGTCCATCTTAGCAACACTTCATACAGAGATGAGATACGCTGGACCAAAAGAAGCAATTCATCATGCTATTATGAGGCAAAATTATGGATGTACTCACATCATAATTGGACGAGATCATGCTGGTGTAGGAGATTACTATGCACCATTTGCAGCACAGGAGATATTCAAGCAGTTCCCTGATCTTGAAATAGCACCTATTTTTTTCCCTGCATTTTTCTATTGTAAAAAATGTCTTAACTTTACAAATGATAGAGTTTGTCCACATGAAAAAGAATTCCGAGAACAATTAAGTGGAACAAAACTTAGAACAATGATACAAGAAGGTAATACACCTTCAGAGTTCATACTCCGTCCCGAAGTATCCAAAGTAATAATGAGTTGGGACAATCCATTTGTTGCCTAGATTTTTATTCAAGACCTAGCAGGTAACGATGTGAAAAAGATAGCACCCATTTTTGGGCTATTCGTAATTTTTTCAATTTTTCCTGCCTATGCACAGACAACTTCAAACCCTTCTGTCTTAATAGAAAAAATGGAAATTCCTTTCGAAGAATTTAACATTGTTAGCCGTGACAGTATAATTAACGAATTTGAACAAATTCATCGAAATAATTGGCAAGTAACTATCGAAAACAATCTTGTTTATGCTAACCCTCTGGGTAATGCGGCAATTAGATTATATGATTACGATAATCCTGAAAAATTTATTGAAATAGGAATGGGAAGTCCACCTGATAATAAATTGTGGTTCGCAGTACAGCTTCCCGATACTGGATATGCGGTAGTACATGATAAATTAGATAGGGGATGGGTACAGGATCTAAAGTTATTTTTGGCCTATGAAGATAATTCAGGTCTCTCAGTAAATAATGGAAAAAGAATAGTTGTTACAAACTTGGATGTTGGTGGTTTAACACTAAACAAATTTTCCACTTTTGGTATGGAATCATCAACTGATCCTCCTGCTACAAATTCAGGAATTCTAATTTTAGACATTGTATCTGGTGATCCTGGTCAAAACGTACTACACTTTTTTCCATTTATCTTGGCAGGAGGTATAGGAATAATTGTTGGAGCCTTGCTGTTAACTAAGAAACGTTCCTAGTTTTGTAATATTTACAATCTTTTCTTATTTGACATACAGCACACTTGGGAGAAATAGGTCTACAAATATTTTGACCATACATTACAAATGTGTCATTAATTCTAATCCAATCTTTTTTTGGTATTTTTTTCATTAATTCAAATTCAGTTTCTTCAGGAGTTTTTGTATTTACTAAGCCTAATCTATTACAAATTCTGTGAACATGTGTATCCACAGGAATCGCTGGTTTTTCAAAAGCATATACAAGAACACAGTTCGCAGTCTTTCTTCCAACTCCTGGGAGTTTTAACAACTCTTCTAGTTTATCTGGGACTTTACCATTATACTGAGAATCGATTAATGATGCTACTTTGATTATTCTGCGTGCTTTTACACGATAAAAACCACAAGGTTTGATTATTTTTTTGACTGTTGACACGTTAGCTTTTGCAAGTTCTCTAGCTGTTTTGTATTTTGAAAATAATTTTTTTACTGCAACAGACGTGTTTTCATCTTTTGTTCTGGCAGAAAGTATAGTCCCTATTAGAATACTAAATGGATTACCGCTTTCTGCTTCATGTAATTCATTAAGTGTAGTTATCCGTGGTGGGTTTACCTTATTCATAGTTTGTATCATGCCACGGAGAATTTTCTTCATCCAATCAGTTCAGTCTAATTATATTATAAGATAACCTTCGTACAAGTATTATATCTCACATGGCAGAGTATGAGTGATGGAGTTAACAAAAACAGAAGAAGAAGCTATTGATGGAAAACATGGTAAAACCTTACAGATAGCATATAGAATTCTTTCAGCAATAGGGAAAGCTACTGATGCAGAAAAATTAGTTCCAATATATTGGGCTCATCTTTCTGGTGTCAACTATAATACAATTGGAGATGCGGGAGAAGAGTTTCTTTCAGAGCTTAGTGAGCATGCTAGATTCAAAGTAAGAACCACTGTTAATCCTACGGGGTTCGATTTAGATACTGTTTCAAAATATGGCTTGGAAGACAAATTCATCAAGAAGCAACAAAGTATTCAAAATTCTTATGAAAGAATGGGAGCACTTCCATCATTTTCATGTATTCCATACGAAATTTTTAATCTTCCAGATAAAGGAACTCATGTTGCTTTTGGTGAAAGTAATGCAGCAATCTATGCAAATTCAGTCGCTAACCTTATAACAAATAGAGAAAGTGCGTTTAGCGCCCTTGCAAGTGCCATAACTGGAAAGAGCCCATATTCTGATTTGAGAAAAGATGGATCACAGGATCCTAGTCTTACTGTTCGCATGAAAGTAAATGAAAAAGACGAGTTGGCGTTTGGTCTATTAGGATACTTTACAGGGAAAGTAGCTGACACCTCAGTGACCATTTCGGGAGTAAAAGAGGTTGATATGAGGAGTTGCAAATCACTGTGTGCTGGCCTAGGTACCTCAGGCACATGTGGGAAATTTATTCTTGGAGAGAAGGAAGGTGAAACGATAGATTTTGACAAAAAAGAGATGCAAGAAACTAAAGACGAACTCAATACGACTGATAAAGGAGACATAATCACTCTTGGAAGTCCTCAGCTTGGTCTGAACGAGTTATTAGATCTATCTAATATGCTGAAAGGAAGGAAGTTCACAAAACGATGCATGATTTTTTGTCCAAGAGCAGCTCAAGAGCAAGCTCGTAAACTTGGTTATACTAATGAAATTCAACGTGCTGGGGGTGAAATTCTTTCTGATTGTTGCATTTGCCTAACTCCTCTAATTGACAAAAAGAATATTGATGATGTGATTACCAATAGTGTGAAAGGAGCATATTATCTAAAGAATACAAATCAAGTCGACGTGAATCTAAAACCACTAAAGACCATAATAGAGGAGAATACAAAATGACAATTAAGATAATCGTAAAGGGTAAAGTAGAAGGAGAAGTGATGGTTTCAAAAAATCCTATTAACTTTCTTGGTGAAGTAGACAAAAAGACAGGAAAAGTATTAGATGAAAGGCATGATCTCTTTGGCAAATCAATTGGAGGGAAAATTCTTGTTTTCCCTTTTGGAGTTGGAAGCAGTGTTGGTGCATATACCATTTACTCATTAAAGGCAAACAGTTGTGCGCCAAAAGCTATGATTTGTAAAAAACCTGACATTACAGTAGCATCAGGATGTGCACTTGCGAATATACCTTTGGTGATAGCTCAGAAAGAGTACGATTCACTTGTAGATGGTAAAAAGATCTTTCTAGATGCAGAATCTGGGCAGATCCTATAGCGCTACACGAACTACTTTTTCCATTGGATTGGATTCCTTAAAGATCGTTCCTTCAAATTTTAATACCATAGTTTCTTTTCTTTTCCAGCAATCACTAGGGGCACCAGCTTTTTCACACGTCTGAGAAAGAAACTCTTCCTCATTCCAACCAAATTCCATAGGTACTTGAGGAAGCAAAAGGCCTGAGCCATACTCCCACTTTACAATCAAACCGTCTCTCCCCACCTTAATTTTGGTTGGATACTGCAAAGGATCCTCTACTTTAACTTGAATGGGAGGAGTGAGAATTGTTACTTCAAAAGAAATTTCATTCAACTCGTCATATTTGACTGATGGAAAACGAGGATCTTGTGTTGCAGACAAAATGGCCGCATCAACCAGCGATTGATACAACTTTTTTTCAGGTAAAGGATTTCCAATACAGCCTCTAAGGGTAGTAGAATTGTTTAAGGTAACAAATACTCCTGAATTGAAAGAAAATCTAGTCTTAAAATCTTCCTTCAAAACAATTCTTTTTTTTGACTTAAGATATTCTGTTACGGCTTCTCTGGCAATTTTAATAATAATTTCACCATCTGCATCTGAAAAATTCATTTTAATCGATCGTTTAACTGAGTGACAAACTTTTGAAGCTTTTCAAAATGACTACCTTCCCAGTAAATTTTGTTGCATCTCTTACAAATCCAGAATTCCTCAAATCTTTCTAGTACTCCATCTGGAATCTTGCCTGTAACTCGATATTTTTCTATTGATTCAAGCATGTTATTGCAAAAACCACAGCGTGAATTACTAGTAGTGATTTCTATCTTGTTTAGCTTGATGATGCTATTAATCTGTGCAATCTGCTCAATTTCATTATCTCCTTGAATACATACCACATCAATATCCTGCTTTTTTGCAGTATTGATAAGCTGTTGATCTTTTGTAACTAGAACTCTTCTTTGGTTTTTTGCTATGTTAATTAATTTTTTATCATCTATTGATGGAAAGTATGTGGAATCATATCCTAATAGCCGTAACTTTCTTGCGAGATTGCCAAGCATAGAGTCTATTATAAAAATTGGGCTATTCACACTCAACTATGAATGTCTCCTTTTCCAGTTTTAACAATATGACTTTTACCTGCTGGTAGAGCCCTGACAAAATCATCTACGCTAATTGATTTCACTACACTCTCAATTGCTTGCACTTTAAGGAATTCAAATCTTATTTTTTTTGCAATTTCCGCCATTTCCGCACCATCTGGTTCAATTACAACATAAAAAATGGAATTTTTTTTAACACATTCAGCAGGTCCACACGTTATAGAATGATTTCCATCTTTCTTCAATAGACCAATACCTAACTGCATGCTAGGAATTTTGATGAAATTTCTTTGTCCTTCAATTACAAACGAACCTTTTGGAAGAAACTGCCCGCTTGGGGCCGCTTTTTTTATCTGTTCTGGATTCACCCAATAGCTGCTCAGACCATACATTCCTTCTTTCCATGCTCTACTGAAGCACACAGTTGCTTTGGCAGTTTCTCTTAAACTAGCGAGGGAAACACCTGAACAGTTTTTTAATATGAAAAAAGGTGATCCAAAAATCTCAGCATGAAACACTTTATCATTTTTTTCCAAATGTTTTCTGATCACAGATGAATTTGAGGAAGCATCACGACCACCTATAGCCAAAAGACCATCAGAAGTGTAAAACCACCTGTATCTTTCATACCATTCTTTTACTCTTATCTCACTATATGTTACAGAATCTTGTGTTGTTATAGATTGTTGACAGAGTCGTTCTAATTTTTTCTGTGTTTTCTTTTTCATAGATTCAATTGATTTCATCGCAGATGATTGTTTTTTCGATTCGCTGAACAAGGTAGAAATAATTGCATGCAAAGATGAATCAGGATTAATTTGGATTTTTTGACTTCCTATAATCATGAAAAACTTACCTTTTTCTTTTATAGTTGATGACTTTTTGGTCCCAAGCATTTTGGTGATTCTAGGATCATTTATAGACAAAATACCCTTCTCGGTTTGTTTTAAGAGCAGATTTGCAATGTTAGAAATGGCACCAGATCTTTCATTGACAAGTGATATAGCCTTAGTCTGTTCTTCAAGTTCATTTTCAAGTTCTGTTATTTTTTTATCTAAAGAAACTGTTTGAGCCGACTTTTGCTGGCTAACAATTTTTTCAGTGAAGACTGTATCCAATCCCTCCATGAAACTTGATACTTTGGTGTAATCTTGGCTTTCAATTTTTCCTAATGCAAGTGGAAACACATCTAATTCTTGTTTGTCTTTTATTATACGAGGTTCGTGCTTTCCTTCGACAATTTTATCCGTTAGTGTTTTTACTGCAGTAAACAACTTTCCAATGTCCTTGCTAGAGACGGATTTTCCATTTTTCTGAGGATCAATCTCAGCGAGTTTACAAATTTCCTCAACATATTTTGATGGCAAACCCAGGTTTCTACCAATCCAACGTCCTACTGTACCGGAATACGATAAAATCTCTTCAAAAGTTTCGCTTGTTACTTCGAAGATATTTAATGAATTCTGTGGTGGAGGTTGATAGGTTAGTCCGATTCTTAATTTTCTGTGTCTAACATCAAGAGAGTGAAGTAATGCAAGAATTTTCATATCTTTATTACATAAAATTATATTTCCGTCTCCAAAGAATTCCCCAACAAGAATAAAGTCTTGTTCATATCCACTGAATGTTAAATATGCAATTCTCTCAGCACCAATTTGTTCGATCTTTGTGAGCTTTGTTCGCAGTAGATTATTTCGTAATCGCCTTAACAGATCCTTATGTTCTACTTGATTAAGCTTGAGAGATGTAATCCATAATCCGAATGTTGTAAACATTAGCATAATGTCTTGTTTCTTTGGATGGTGTAGTTTGAAGAGAAAACTATTGCTATTCATTCCATAGATATTACTTACATAGTAATCCTCGGTTTTCCCAGTAATCTCATTTACTAGAAAACGAAGTTCAATTCCTGTTAGAGTCATGATGGTAATATTATATCCGCAAAATTATACTCTTACTGCTAAAGAAGTGTTATGAATAACCAAAGACTTTAAACAAGGTGCTTCAGGAGTGACCCTAGAAATTTCATTGACTAAACATAGCAAGAAAAAATATCCTCAGGGAAAGCGTCCTCAGGAAAAACCAGATGAACCAGATGATACTGGAAATAACATCCCTCCAACTGAACCTGCAGTAAGCCCCACTCAGGAAGCTGCAGCTGAAAAACAATTGAGCTTTCTATTCTGGCTACGTGTAGGCTTGGCAGTTATGGGTGGAATTATTTCGGAATTTGCATTGGAATCCATTGAAGGGGAGGAAAGACGATGGGCGTCAATTGCAATTTTGATTATAATCTATATCATATCATATGGCATTGCAAAAGGAATGCGAATTCCATCACCACCATCTAGTAAGAAAAAGCTTGTAACAACGGGTATAGGAAGTTATGTTTTCATATTCTTATTCACATGGATTCTAATTCATACTATTATTAACAGTCTTACTGGTATTGATAGTACTCTGTTCACATAGCACTAAAATTAGTAATACTTACAACTAGTCTAAATGTGGAATTATAGAACACCAGGTATACCTGACGAATATTTTGAAAGAACAGATGATGTTCCTATTACTAAGGAGGAAATACGTGTTATCCAAATTAGTAAGGCCAGACTTGGTCCAGGGATAACAGTCTATGATATTGGTTGTGGAAGTGGTTCTATTTCAATCGAAGCTGCACTACAAATAGAATCAACTGGCAAAGTTTTCGCTATTGATTTTGACTCGAAGGCAACAGAACTTACAAAGAAGAATCTTGCCAAATTTAACATCTCAAACGTAACAGTAATTTTAGGAAATGCAAAAGAGAAAATTATAGACCTACCACAAGCTGACGTCATCTTTATTGGAGGTACAGGTGGTGATACTCGAGATATTGTGAAACTATGCGAAGATAAACTAAAGCCAGGCGGCAGAATTGTTTTAGGAATAATTTTAATCGAAACTCTTTTTTCAGTTTTAGATATTATTACAAAACTAAAATTTACTTCAATTGACATAACTCAGATTACGGTTTCTAAAAGTAGAAAAACTTCTACTGGAACCATGATGCTTGCAAGGAACCCAGTGACTATAATATCAGCTACTAAAATCTAGATTTTAATTGGGAGTAATTTAATTTCATTCGATGAATGAACTAATCTGTGTTGGTTGTGGTCCAGGCGATCCAGATCTCCTAACTGTCAAAGCAGTAAAAGCGATAAAAAATGCCGATGTTATTATGTGTCCAACGTCTAAGGAAGGAAAAACGAGTATAGCGTATTCTATAGTGTCATCAGTCATTAATGATTCTAAACCAGAGGTTGTGAATTTGGTATTTCCAATGGTTAAAGAAAAAAGTATTCTAGAAGAAACTTGGAAAAAAAATACTAAAATAATTGTTGATGCAGTCAATTCTGGCAAAAGAGTAGTTTATCTCACTGTGGGTGATCCATATCTGTATAGTACCTGGATTTATCTTCACCGTGAGTTACAAACAAAATATCCTGGAATCAAAATTAAAGTAATTCCTGGCATAGTTTCTCTTTTTACTTTTGCATCAAAGGTAGGCATTAGCATTGCAGAAGGAAGTGAAACTGTTGCTGTTATTCCTTCTTGTTATGATCTTTCTAGAGTGAAAGATACAGCCAAGAATTGTGACACTATGATTTTTTTAAAGGATGGTAGATATTTTGACAAAGTCGTCCAACTTTTAAAAGAAGCAGGATTTCAGGATAATTCAATTTTTGCAATTGGACAAGATCTTGACACAGAAGATGAAGTTGTTAGGAAATTGACACTAGGTGAAGTAACAAAGGAGACTTTTACCAACAAGTACTTTTCAATTATGGTGGTAAAACGTGCCTAAGGTTTACTTTGTTGGTAGTGGTCCAGGCGATCCAGATCTTCTTACAATAAAAGCAAAAAAGCTTATTCAAAAAGCTCAGGTAGTAGTATATTCTGGGTCTTTAATTCCTCCACAAGTCATTAAATTTTGTAAAAAAGCAAAGCTTCATGATGCTGCAAAATTAGTTAGAGAAGAAATATTTGAAATTCTTAGGTCTAGCGCAGAAAAAGGGAAACTGGTTATACGACTTCATGACGGTGACCCCACCATATATGGCGCTATTAGGGAACAGATTGACAACTTGAAAAAAAGGGGAATAGAATCAGAAATTGTCCCTGGCATAACCTCATTTTTAGCGTCCGCATCTGCACTTGGCACTCAGCTTACTCTTCCAGGCGTTACTCAGACCATAATAATAACACGAGCCGAATCACGCACGGCTGTACCTAAAAAAGAGAGAATTTCAGAACTAGCCAAACACAAGGCTACAATGATCTTCTACCTGAGTGTACATCTGCTTTCAAAAATAGTGAAAGAAGTTAATCAAGGTGGATATCCGATGTCGATACCTGCAGCCGTAGTATATAGAGCTAGTTGGCATGATGAAAAAGTAATTACTGGAACACTTAAGGACATAGTACAAAAAGTACACAAAGCAAAGATTACACGCACTGCAATTGTAATAATAGGCGATGTAGTAAAACCTACTTCATACGAATATTCAAGATTGTATGATAAAACATTCAGCCATGGATTTAGAAAGGCAAAAGTCAAACAGTCACAAAAGGCTTAATTTTCTTTTTTATTCCCAATTTGTATAATTGTTTTTGAAATATAACTGGATCACCAGTTGTAATAATCTGCATCTTGTTTCGTTTTGATTTCTTCGTGGTATTAATTATCTGTGATACTTTTTTTGCAACTTGGTTTGCTGGATCAAGAAAAGTTATTTGTGGAAAAGTTTGTTGTAGTATCGGAAGCAAGAATGGTAAGTGAGTGCTTGATAGGGTTACAACATCAATATTTTTTTCCTTAAAAATTTTTGTTAGCATCTTAGTGATTTTTTCTTGGCATAATTTTTTATTAGAGATAAACTTTCCCAATTCTACAAGATTAACAAGCGGTGATGCATTTACTCTTGTAACTTGGATGTTCTTTGGTACATTTTTTTTGATATAAGCCTGTAATGCTTTACTTTCGACATTTGACTTTGTTGCTAAGATAGCAATAGATAATGTATTCGTTTTTTTCACAGCCATTTTTAAAGGAGGAAAAACACCTATGACTTTGTTATCATTTGTAATTTTTTTAAATAAGATAGACGGTGTGTTTGATCCCATTACAATTAGATCTGGTTTAAATTCTTTTTTTAGTGTACGAACAGTTTTCGTTATGATCCGTTCAAGTTGTGATATTGATTTGGTGCCATAAGGAAAATTTTTTTGATCTGCAAAATAGATTATATCGGCTGTTACCACTTTCTGGAGTTGTTTGATTATGGAAAGTGAACCAAGTCCAGAGTCAAATACTACTATTTTTACCAACATCCAAACAAGAATTGTTCCTGATTTACACTTTGTTAGCTAAATTTAGTCTAATGTTGACGATAATAAACACCCCCTATTAAGAAGAAAATACTAAATCAAAACGCAATGACCACTTTTGAGAAAAACTGGGCACGTAAAGAGACTAGAGGATTTACTGATAAGATTCGTGAAACTGTAAAACCTCAAGGAGCATTAAAACCAAGAATTCAAAACGCCGTCAATAAATTACAAATCCAAACAACAAAAATGGATTCAATGATAGAAAGACTACGTGAAAGAGATGCACAAATTTTCCAACGAGTTGTTGTCGCAATGCAGCAACACGATGTTGGAGGAAGTAAAGTTCTTTCTAATGAATTAGCTGAAATACGTAAAGTAACAAGGACAATAAGTAATGCAAAAATGTCTTTAGAGCAAGTACAATTACGATTAACTACTATTCATGATCTAGGTGATGCTATGATTGCAATAGGTCCTGCAATGAGTACAATGAAAGGATTGAAATCATCACTTGGCAGATTTATGCCTGAAGCTGACTCTGAGCTTTCTTCAATGACTCAGACACTAAGCGGACTAATGACTGATTCTCTATCCGGTGGAGAATTCAATGTTGAGGCAGAGGCTACAAGCGAGGAAACAGAAAAGATCTTACAAGAAGCATCAGCAGTTGCAGAACAACAAGTTGGCGACAAGTTCCCATCAGTTCCATTACAACCAGTGACATCCTCAGAATCATCATCAACATCATCAACATACGAGTAAAAACTCGTTACGATGTGATACCAACTATATTTTTTTTCTATTTTTTTGATTAAAAACAGTTCTAAATCCTATTCACTAAAAGACGCCAACACATTTTCATAAACTGTAGTGCCTCATCTAAATCCATTTTCGATTTACCTTCTTTTCTATTTACAAATTTTGTTGGTATTTCGATTCCTCTCAACCCTAATTTCTTAAGATAACAAAGCAGTTCTACTTGAAATGCAAATCCCTCGGATCTTATTTCAGAGAAATTTACTTTCTTCAGAACGTTTTTTCTAAAAATTCTAAACCCACTTGTAGGATCCTTAATGTCTATTCTAGCACATAATCTGGCTGCTGTACCTGCGAATGAGTGAATTAGTTTTCTTTGTAATCCCCAACCTAAAATAGATGAGCTAGGCAAATGCCTGCTTGCTATGGCATAATCACATCCTTGTATCTTTTCTATCATTCCTGGAATCTCTGCAGGATCATGGGAGAGATCAGCATCCATCTGAACCACAAGGTCAGGATCAAATCTATCTAAAGCAATTCTAAAACCTTCTTTGTACGCAGCACCAATACCCATCTTAGAAGATCTATGAACAACTGTAATGTTCTCATATTTTTTATTGAGATTTTCTGCTATCTTACCTGTCCCATCAGGTGATGCATCGTCCATTATTATTATCATAAATTTTTCAGCTATTTTTTTTATCTCTAAGACAAGTTTGTCAATTAAATTTGGAAGAGTATCTTTTTCATTGAATGTGGGAATTACTATTGCGATCTTCATATTGTTTCATCTACAATCTTCTTTACCCTTGAAAAAATATAATTCAATTGTCTCAAGTCGAATAGAATCAATATTCCTTGCTCTTAAACTTAAGGGAATGCCGTTGCCTCTGCTACGAATGAATCAATTTCAGAAATTTTTATTCTTTCTTGGTTCATAGAATCTCGTATTCTAACTGTGACTGTTTTATCTTGTAATGTTTGATGATCAATGGTTATTGCTAGTGGTGTTCCAATCTCATCAAGCCGTCTATATCGTCGTCCTATGGTACCTGAATGATCCAAAAATGCATCATACTTTATCCTAATTTGTGAAAAGATTTCATTTGTCTTTTCGGCTAAACCATCTTTTTTTACTAAAGATAAAACTCCTACATGTATAGGACTAAGATATGGTTTTAAGGAAAGAAAAGTTCTATCGTTTTTCTCGTCCTCATGAAAATTATGTTCTAGAATGGAATAAAGACTCCTATCTATTCCCATTGATAGCTCGAAGACATGAGGCAAGACTTTATCATCTTGGTCAAGAACTTCAAATTTTTCTTTGCTTTTATTCGAATGACCTTTCAAGTCGAAATCTGATCTATAGTTACATGCAACTAATTCCAACCAACCTATGCTAGTTTCAACTTCAAAATCAAATGCAGCTGTAGCATAAAACGCCTTTTCTTTTTCACCAAGCTTTCTAAATCTCGTTTTTTTCATATCGATACCAGTTTTTTGATAAAATTCAGCCAGTAAGCCTAAATAGTAAGCAACAAGTTTGTTGGGTAAAATGTTTTCATCTATAGCTTTCTTGCATGATACGGTCTGTATGTTACCGTTAATGAATAAGTTTAGTTCTGTATTTTCTACTGCAGAAAATTTATCGAGTTCATTGAGTTTATTTGGATTACAAAAAACTTCGATTTCTGCTTGATAAAATTCTCTTAGTCTAAGAAGACTTTGCCTTGGAGAAATTTCATTTCTAAAACTTTTTCCAATCTGTGCTATTCCGATAGGAAGCTTTCCTCGCATAGTTTTAAACAGTCTTGGAAAATCAATGAATATGGATTGACAGGTTTCTGGTCTTAGAAATGCATTTTCAGACTCTGGACCAATTCCCACCTTAAACATCATATTAAACCTACGAGTACTTTCAAAATCTCCTTTGCATTTAGGACAAACCACATTTTTTTCTGAAATTATTTTATCAATTTCAGACGTGTCTATACTCTCAGGAACCTCAATCTTGACTATTTCTGCAACTAGTTTATCGGCTCTGTAAGTTGACTTGCATTTTTGACATTTTACAATTGGATCTGCAAAACTTGATAGATGACCTGATGCCTCAAAAACTGATTGTGACATAATTTGAGAACCATCAATTTCCATCATTCGATCTTTTCTTACTAGTTCTCGTCTCCATAGTTCTATGAACTTGTTTTTGAAACTGACACCGGTTGGACCATATTCCCAAAAACCTGCAGTTGAATCAGCATATACCTCTCCACTAGGAAAGAAGAATCCACGCTCTAGAGCTAATTTCATTATTTTATCATAATTCATTTAGCAATCACTCAATTCAGGCCGTAATAAAATTAGCGTGCTAATTCTTTTACCTTTTTTAGGTTTCCGATGTCATCACGTCTATCATCTATGGGCGTTTCTAAAATCATTGGAATTTTCTTTTTAATACTAAATTTTATTACTTCTTTCATACCTTTTTCTCCTATTTGACCAAGTCCAATGTGTTCATGTCTATCAGTATTACAACCTATACCACCTTTAGAATCATTGAGATGCAATATCTTTAGATGTTCAAAACCTATAGAATCACCAAATTTCTTGAGAGAAGATTTAACATATTTTTCAGTTCTAAAATCATATCCTGCAGCGAATGCATGACAAGTATCAAGGCATACACCAAATTTCTTTGCAGGTTTGAGCTGAGAAAAAATATCTGCTAATTGTTCAAAATCAGAACCTACAGAATTTTTCTGACCTGCAGTGTTTTCAAGAAGTATAGTTACAGAATTTTTTTTCTGTCCTGCTTTTGTAAAAGCATTAACTAGTCTTTTTATTCCTGATTTATCTCCTGTTCCCATATGACTTCCAAGATGGGCAACAACATAGGGAATTCCTAATGTTTTTGCCCGTTCTACTTCTATTATCAAAGTATTAACAGATTTTTCATACATAGACTTGTCAGGAGAAGATAGATTTGGTAAGTATGGCATATGAACTACAGTAGAAAATCTTTCAATATCACTTGTTGCAAGTTTTTCTTTGAATTTTTTTACTATCTCTTTTGGTGTTTCTTTGACATTCCAGCTTCTTGGGTTTCTTGTAAAAATTTGAAATGCTGTACATTTCCTTTCAGTAGCATTATCTACTGCCATATCAAGTGAAGTTGCTATAGAAACATGTACACCAACATGCATATTGGCTGCTCTGATTGAACGTAATTTAAATTAGTGTTGGATTACTACATTAAACTTTATGATCTATTATTGAGCAAATTTTTAAGGTCAAGAACAGAAAAGAAAGTATGATAGACCTCGGAAAAGAAGATCTAGCTAAATACCCATTCCTTGCAGAGGCTGGTGAATATATTCGAGATAGGGGATTCAATTTAGAAGAGTTTGGTCATTCAGATTTTAAACCAGTTCTAGAAAAAGCCTATAACAGGATTCAAGTAGCTACTACAGGAAAAATCTATAATTCAGATCTTCATCTGGATAACCTAGATTCTGAAATTCTCTCTTTTGTAATATCGATAATTATGTTAAAATCAGTGGGTATTAGCAGCCTGACTCGAAGGTTTTCCCTGGCTGAAGCACGGAGAGCAGAAAGGTATCTGCAACAAGATATTAATCGCAGTAAAGATAGTTCGAGAGTTGAATTAGCTTTTAAAATTTTGCGTGATGTTTTTTCAATTGACGTTAACATAATACATGATGACTTTGTAATTTCAGTTTCTGATTATGTTCACCGTGCTATTCATTTTCATGAAAAAGAATGGAAACTTGTTAACAGACGAGTAGAAAATGGACTAGTATACCTAAATTCGCATGAAACTGTTAGACTGATACGGCGAGAGCTGGATAATTATATAAATTCTAAAATTCAATCTGTTTCGATTCCTTCTGTTCCAAAAGCATTTGATGAATATGTTAGCATTCTAAGATCTCTTGCAAAAAAGTTCACCTCAACTTTTGAAATTTCTACAGAATATCCTCCTTGTATTAAACATGCAATAGAAGTTCTTGATAAGGGAGAAAATTTATCTCATTCAGGTAGATTTATGCTTGCTACGTTCTTACTAACAAAAGGAAAAAACATTGAACAGATAGTACCGTTGTTTAAAAATGCACCAGATTATAACGAAAAAGTAACACGTTACCAACTTGAGCATCTTGCAGGAAAGACTGGTGCAGGAAAAAAATATTCGTGTCCTTCCTGTGATAAAATCCGGAGTGAGGATCTTTGTTTTGAAATACCAGAATGTAATAATATCATAAATCCGCTACAATTTGGGAAAAAAAGAATCAAAAATGCATGAGAAAAATTTAGCATTAGTAGAAGGGGCATTCAAAAAGTATTATTTTGATCATTTTGATCAGATTCATGTCCCTCCAAGAACTTCTGAAAGAGAATTTGGTTATCAGAAATTTAATTTAGGTATGAAAAGACATCTAGCGATAAAAAACGATCAGGATCTACATCTTTTACTTATGACCCAAATCCCTTCTGACGTATATTGCTCTAATGGTTACTATTCTTTTCCAAATCTTCCAATGGCTGAAAAAGATTGGAAGGAAGCTGATCTGATCTTTGATCTTGATGCAAAGGACCTAAATTTACCTTGTAGAAAAGATCACACTTGTATTAAATGCAATAACTGCCAAAATACGTCTATCTATCAGACTACTTGTCCTAATTGTGCTTCAACTAAAATTGAAATTAAATCAGTAACTTGCCAAAATTGTATTTCAGGACTAAAGAAGGAAGTAAAAAAACTTCTAACAATATTAAAGGAAGATCTTGGAATAAATAATGAAGATATCCAAGTATTTTTTTCTGGAAACGAAGGCTTTCATGTACATGTTGTAAATAGCCAATACCAAACTTTGACCAGAGAACGTACTGAACTGATAGACTACATTATGTTCAAAGGAGCAATTCCTGAAAGTTTTGGTTTTACAAAGCAAAACTTTTCCAAGACTTCATTTCCAGAACCTGATGAAAAAGGATGGGGGGGTAGAGTTTCAAAAGCAATTTTTAACTCTAAAGCAAAAAGAACTAAGGCCATTCAACAGATATTACAAGGCGGATACTCTGTGTTTAATTCAAGACTTGAAAAACTGCAGAATACTATAGGCATAAAAATCGATCCCAATGTAACCGCTGATATTCATAGAATATTCAGACTTGGCGGATCAATAAATAGTAAAAGTGGACTTTCAAAGATTCTGTGCAAAGACTTTGTAGACGATTTCGATCCTTATTTAGAAGCCTGTTTTATTGATGATGAAGAGACCCAAGTTCTTGCTAATTGTCCGGTTCAATTCAAGTTAAAGAATAAAAAATATGGTCCATATACCAATGAGAAAATATCTGTGCCAAAATATGCGGCTATATACATGATTTGCAAAGGCTTGGCTGATGCTTCGTAGAGATTAGCACATTTTAGATACACACTTGGTAAGACATTAATTTACCACATAAGGAATTTAGTCTGTTTTGTATAGTGCTTCAACTGAAGATAAGGCTCCACCGCCTGATACAGGAAAATATGTCCGTATAGGGCTAATCATACTGATAGGTGTCGTAATTTTCGCTATTGTTAGTAACCAGGGTGTAGTTTTATCCATGAATATTAGTGAATTTGAAGATCAATTCACAAAACCTTTGTTTTATTCGGTTGTTTCAGCTTTAGTACTTGTTTCCATTGCCTTGGTACGAGTCAACATTAAGAATCGTTCCTCAATTGCATGGTATGCAATTCAGACTGGGCTTACTTTCTTACGAAAAGGAGCTATGGAACCTGTATCACAAAGTCTTTCACGCTACCAAGATTACAAGCTAACAGTTCCTGGGTTTGTGGTATGGCAGATTACCAAAGTGTTGTTGTTTGGTGCATTTTTTGTTAACATTATGTTTGGTTTTGCTACCATCTATATTCTTGATGGAAATGATCTTGGAGTACAAAGTTTACTGAACATATTCTCACTACCATTTGTAACTCCTCCTACCGATCCCTCATATGCTACAGAACTCGTTGTTCCTATGATTCCAGCTTTACTTATCTTAATTCCACCAATTCTTGCTGCTATAGCATTACGTTTGGTTCTGTATGTTGGCTTGCATTCGATCATCAAAGTAGTAACTAATTATGTACGTGATTCAATCGAAGGCAAATCTCGTTATCTACATTACATTTCTACATTTGAAGGAATAATTGGCATAGGAGTTTTGTGGTCAGCCTTTACGTTATTTTTCACAGACGACATTGATTACAATACAAGATATGCAATAGGAGGAACTCTCGCTGTAGGATCTGCCCTCATAGCTTTCTCATTCATTGATAGATATAGAGCAAAAATTCTTACTCATATACCAAAACGGGATGTCTACATACGTGTACTAACAATTCTTGCAATTACAATAATTATAGGTTCTGTGATGTCTGTCAACGACAGCATCGCAGATGCACGAAAGTTAGAATTTCTTGGTCCATACACAGCTCAGCAAATTGGTGTCAATCGTCATTTTGCTGAGCTTGATAAAATAGAGGAAAAAGTACATGATGTCGAGTTAATACGCATCTCACCAAATGATATCAACAGTTACGTAGAACAAAACAGTGATATCCTTGATGTTATAAGAGTGTGGGATTGGACTGCAGCCTTTGCAAAATTAAAACCAGAAATAGGTTTGATACCTTACGTTGATTTTGAAGATAATGACATTTTGAGATTCAATAATACTTTGTATTGGACAACTTCTATGAAGCCTATAATACCACCTGCAGTAGCATTGGAAGACCTATGGTACAATGAACATTTAGTCTATACACATGTTCCTGAAGGATTTTTAACTTTAGATGCTACAAGTGGTTCTATAGTAGACAGCAGTAAGTTTTTTGATCAACGTTCTATCTATTATGGTGAAGGAGGCTTGTTGGATACTACTTGGTCTGCTTATCCTACAACACGAGGTGATGTTAGTGCTGAATTAAATAATGTGTTCTATGCGGGAGAAGGAGGACTTACTGTATCCCCACCACTTAGTTGGATTTTTGAGCCCAACTTTTTGCTTTCTTTTCCAAGTGATCCCATACACATTATGAGATACAAAGATCTAATTGATAGAATGGATATTTTGTATCCTTATTTTCTTTATGGACTTTTTGGACAAGAGCTTGATTCTTTCCCAGTAACCGATGGCGAGAAGACTTACTGGCTTATTCCTCTTTTGATAGGTTTTGATACTCATGATGTTCCTTGGTCAGTTGGTAATCCATATCTCAGACTTGTAGGATATGGCTTGATGGATACATACAACGGCGATGTATCTTTCGTCATACAGGGAGATGACTTTTTCTCAGAAATGTTCGTTAGTCAATATGAAGATAGAATTATTGAAACTCCAGAATGGTTGAAAGAACAAGTTAGATATCCAAATGAATTATTCACATGGAAGACTGAGATGTACAATACTTATCATATAACTGATGTTGAAACATTTATTCAAGCTAACGAGTTTTATGAAATTCCTCGAGGACTTGAAACATACTATGTTGAAGCAAAACCTCCAGATTTTGATGAGAACACGTTCATAGGATTACTTTCGTTAGAGTTGAGTGGTTCGCAAGGAAGGAACCTTGCTGGTTTTATGATAGTAGAAAATGACCTTCCAAACCTTGGAAAGATGCAATTTTATGAAATTCCTTTAGATTCTGAGACTAAACTAATTGGACCCACAGCAGTACGTGAAGCATTGGATAGGGATCCTGACTTTGCACAACTGAAGACTCTCCTAAGAAATCCCCGTATAGGAGATAATATCCTCTATAGAATTGGTGAACATGATGTCTACTTTATACCAGTATACACTGCTGGAGCAGGAGGTGTAGTGGCTCAACTTGGTACTATTGCTGCAGTTGGTGCGGCATTTACTGGCGAATACTATGTAGGGTTGGGCAACACTCAAGAAGAAGCTTTTGAAGCATATCTTGCAAAAGTTTCTGGTATTTCACCAACAGCAGTCACTAATGGTTTTGAGCTTGACAGAACAGCTAGGATTGATGCCGCAAAATCGTTATTTGAGGAACAAGATCTAACGATTGTAAACCCAACATCAGTACAAATTCCACTTTCATTCCAAGAAGGAGAAATTTCCTTCTTTACGGAAACGGATCTTGAGGATACAAAAAATCTAGTTTCTGAATTCGTAGATAAATTTGTGAAACCACGAAGTGAAAGAGTGATTCTATGGGAAGAGAATGATATACTAAACTTTGGCACGATCGTTATTGTAGATGGAGTGGCTGAGATGCACTACGTCTCAATTGAGGTAGGCAAATAGTTGCTTTTAGTGGTAGATAATGGCTCTATCTATACTAAAACACTTTTAGATTTTTTATCTGAAACAAAGGTACCACATCATAACATCCTGTTTGATCAAATAAAATTATCAAAACTTCAAAACTTTTCATCCATAATTCTCTCAGGAAGGAAAGTAAACAATAAACTGATGAATGCAACAAATTCAAAAATAATTAAACATGCAGTATTAGAAAAAAAGCCTCTACTTGGTATTTGCTATGGTGCTGAAATACTTGCCTTGACTATAGGAGGCACAATTAAGAGATTATGTACACAAAACAAAGGAATTGAAAAAATCAAAGTTATCAAAAAGAACCCTCTTTGTGACCATAATATTGAGGTTTTTCAAAGTCACTCTTATGCTATTTCAAAAGTAACTGGATCTTTAATTTCTCTTGCTAAATCGAATTCCTCCGAGTTTGAAATTATTCAGTATAAAGATTTCAACATTTTTGGTACACAGTTTCACCCAGAAATGAGTGATGACGGAAAGTCCATTATAGAAGCATTTGTTTCTTTATCCTCCTAAATTTAGAAACTTATATTTTCTAAATCAAAATATTGAAGACAGGAAATTGATAAAATATGATTAAGAAACTGGAAATGAAAGTAAATGAGAAGGGCGAAATAACATCACCAACTTACCCAGAAATGGTATCCAAGATTAACGAGTTAATTGAAAAAATCAATACTGATTAAACTAAGGATAAAGAGATTTTAAAACGCGCTCAAGATTTTTAACTCAAGTGCGGAGTGCGGGATTTGAACCCGCGGCCTTCAGCTTGGGAAGCTGACGTCCTGCCAGTCTGGACTAACTCCGCTCAACGCAAACTTGCAGATTAGCATTATATAGTTTCATTATCTAATTTTCATATGGATGCAAAGTGTCCGGAGTGTGAGAAAGTAGCTTCATTTAATGAAGATAAGAATAACATCAAGTGTAGTTTCTGTGGTTTTACAGCTAGCTATGATGAATACATTGAGATTATGAAAGAGAAAGTACAAAATATGATAGCTGACTATAGTCCAGATAGATCTGGCTTTTAATTACCAAAAGACTCCTTTATTAGAATAATCTGTGTGCACCACAATTCGTACAAATCATGTGACACGCTTGAATTGAAACCATCACCCTTTCATATTTAGGGCACTTGACGTCTTCTGTTCTCATAGTTTTTCTTAACAATATGTCTTTGTAAGTATTATGACCAAAGATTAATTAATAGTTCAAAGATTTTTTTCAGCACTTGGTTAATTTTAAACTGACAATATCCGATAAAAAAGGAAAATCAATTAGTAGAGAACTAAAAGAGGCTGATGCTAATAGTCTAGTGGGGCTACGGTTAGGGGATGAGATAGATGCAGCGTTAGTAGGTCAGCTAGGAAAGATGAGAATAACTGGTGGAAGTGATAAATCGGGTGTACCAATGAGAGCTGACATACATGGTGGAACAAGAAAACATGTTTTATTGTCTAAAGGAGTTGGACTACAAAATGCTGAAAGAGGTGAAAGAATAAGGAAACTCGTTCGTGGAAGTACAATAACTGAGGAAATTTTTCAGGTAAATTGTTCGTTAAGTGGCGAACTTGTATTAGAAGAATCTAAAGCAGAAGAAAAACCACAAGAGAAGGCACCTGAAAAGAAGGAAGAATCAAAAAAACCACAAGAAAAACCACAAGAGAAGGCA
>JAEHKU010000002.1:0-29340 GCA_016838825.1 Nitrosopumilales archaeon
TTCTCACGGATGTAACATTTTATACGAACTGTTAATGTGTAAGTTATGATTTGTTGGAAAGTTGTTAATATGAAATCGAGTTATATTATTTGAGGAAGTATATTTGTTATATTCTGGATCAAATTGACTTGCAAAGGAATCTGTCATAGATACATGGCACCCAAGCCCTATAGAAAGGGCAGATATGTAACAGGACAAAAACGATGCAATAGTTGCGATATATTCGTAGAATGGAGTGGAATTTTTTGTCCATGCTGTGGTTACAGACTACGAGTAGGCCCTCGTCACAATAAATTCAAAGAAAAAATCTTGAATTTCTCACGGATTTAACATTTGATACGAACTTAGACATAAACTAACCAAAAACTACTAGTTTGATTGTGTAAAGAAAGTTTAGTATTGTCAGACTTTGCCTTTGTTCCCACAAAGGAACAAACTGAAAGTTCCAATATCTTTGGTTTCATGAAAAAATATCAGATAGATTCACTTCCAGCACTTCTAGAAAAAGCTAAAAATGATCTAGACTGGTATTGGGAGGCAGTAGAAAAAGACATAGGAATCGTTTGGGAGAAAAAATATCATTCTGTATCTGATTTTAGTAAGGGAAAACAATGGGCAAAGTGGTTCATTGGTGGGACCACAAACATCTATGCCTCATCAGTCGATAAATTTGCTAGGAGCAATCCTAACAAACTTGCGTATGTTTTCGTATCTGAGGATGGTACAGAAAAAAAAGTAACTTATTTTGAATTAAACGAGCAAGTCTGTAAATTAGCAAATGGTTTGAAATCCTTAGGGATAGAAAAAGGTGACGTTGTTGCAATTTACATGCCAATGATTCCGGAAGCGATATTTGCGATATTGGCGTGCGCAAAAATTGGAGCAATTCAAACTGTAATATTCTCAGGTTACAGCACAGAATCATTAAAAGTTAGATTACAAGACTGCAAAGCAAAAATTCTCTTTACTTCTAATGGCTTTTTCCGAAAAGGCAAACCAATATCACAAAAAAAGGTTGTGATAGAATCAATACGTGACTCAAAAATCAAAAAGGTACTAGTGGTCGATTACAAGTCAGTTGACCAGTATGAAGGAAATGATGTTTTTGTATATTATAATGACTTAATTTCTAACCAATCCTCTTCTTGCAAAACTGAGATGCTAGATTCTGAATCACCGCTTTTTATCCTGTATACTTCGGGTACAACAGGCAAGCCAAAAGGTGTCTTACACACACATGGTGGTTTCTCTGTCTTTGCTGGACATCAAGCTGCATATTTAATTGACATGAAAGAACCGGATGTACTTTTTTGGCCAGCAGACATTGGATGGATTACAGGACTTACATGGAACGTATATGGTCTGTTAGAGATTGGTGCCACATCAATAATATATGATGGTGCAATTGACTGGCCTGATATCAACAGAACCTGGAAAATAATTCAAGAACACCAAGTTACTATATTTGGTCTGTCACCGACAGCAATCAGAATGTTCAAAAAAGAAAAAGCAAATCCCGAGTCATATGATCTAAGTTCAATTCGAATAATGCCAACTACAGGTGAGCCGATAGACAAGGACTCTTGGTGGTGGCTTTTTGAAAAAGTTGGTGATAAAAAAATTCCAATCATGAATCTTTCTGGAGGAACTGAGATTGGAGGAGCGTTTCTTTCAGTTTTACCTGGAATGAAGCTTAAACCTAGTACTGTTGGAGTACCATGCCCTGGAATTGATGCAGATGTATTTGATGACAATGGAAAACCAATTCGAAATGAAAAGGGATTCGTGATAATAAAACAACCTTGGCCATCTATGACAAGAAGCTTGCTAAATGACGATACAAGATATTTGAAAACATACTGGTCACGATTTCCAAATACCTGGTTTCATGGAGATTTTGCGCTAATAGACAGTGATGAGCTGTGGTATCTTCATGGAAGAGTTGATGATGTCATAAAAGTGGCTGGTCACAGACTTGGTACAACTGAAATAGAAGAGTGTGTAATTTCGCACCCACAGGTATCAGATGCAGCATCAATTTCGATTCCTGACTCTGTAACGGGTGAGGCGATTGTTGTTTTTTGTGTATTAAATTCAGAAAAGGGACAAAATTTTGAAAATGAGCTTAAAGAGTACGTTTCAGACAAAATAGGAAAAATAGCTAAACCAAAAACAATCAAAATACTTTCAGAACTGCCTAAAACTAGAACAGGAAAAATAATGAGACGGCTTTTAAAGTCAAAGTTACTGGGTGAGCCGCTCGGAGATTTATCTGGCTTGGAAAACCCGCACGTTTTGAACCAAATTTAAGATTGTCTGTATTGTTTAAACACCCGCTCTACTATTCTACACGTAATTATTCATAATATCTGAGAAAGAATAACGACAGGAATTATCTATGAGGAAGTTCATCATTGATCAACAAGCCGAAGATATTGAAGTTCCAGAAAATCTTAAACTGAATACATTCCTGAAGGAATTTCATTCTGCTTGTCCACACCCACAATGCAGCTTTGGCTTCTATGGATTTGCTTTTGGACAATCTCCGTTTCCAGTACCAAAAATTGTTCAAGATGCTTTGATTCAAAATGCAGATAAAGGATCGTATGCAGCAGTTCCTGGAATTCCAGAATTAAGAGAAAAAATCTCCGATTACAACAGGAATTATTTTGGACTTGACGTTGATGCCTCTAATGTCTATGTAGGACCTGGAACAAAAGAACTAATTTACAATCTTTTAGAGGTGCTTCATGGCACAGTAATTTTACCAACTCCTGCATGGCTGGGTTACCTGCCGCAAATCAGATTCCAAGAAAAAAATTTTCACATGTTACCAGCTAGTAAAAATAAAAAAATCAGCATTCCTGATTTTAAACATCTGGCATTAAGACTTCATGACAGACAAAAAATCCTCATTCTAAATAATCCCAATAATCCTACGGGTTTGGTTTATTCAAGACTGGAGTTGGAAGAGATAGCAGATATCTGCAGAGAACAAGATATTATCGTAATCTCTGATGAAATCTATGCACAAACTACCTACTATATAGAAAAATTTGTGAGTATGGCAAAAATTTATCCTGAAGGAACGTTTGTTACTAATGGCTTATCAAAATCTCATGCAGCAGGGGGTTACAGACTTGGATATGTTATCTTTCCTCAGAATTCAGATAATCTGCAAAAGCATTTCGAGAAAATCTTGGCTACAGAATTCACAGCTACATCATCTCCCATTCAATATGCGGCAACTGCTGGTTTTGAGAAGAGTAAAGAACTTGACGAGTATTTCGAAGTGACAAGAAAAATACATAGTATAATGAGCGAGTATACTTACACTGCTCTGAATAATATTGATGGAGTTAAAACCACCAAACCTGAAGCTACATTTTACTTACTTGCAGATTTTAATTTCTATACTTCGGATTTTCATGCCAACGGGATATATACATCACAGAAATTTTCTGAATCTATCATTCTCCATCCTTACCATACTGCAATAGTAGGTGGAGATAGTTTGGTTTTAGAGCGGACCGATTTTAGTACTAGAATAGCGTTTGTAGACTATGATGGAGCTAAGGCAATGGGAAATTACATTTCAAATCCTCCCAAAACTAATTCAGAGAGAATCGAATTTGTTCGGACTAATGCTCCTAGATTAGTTGCTGGAATAATTATGTTGGAAAAATATCTTGAAGACTTGAAAAATAAAATGGTTCATCAATTAGACCGAAGAATAGAACAGAAAAGTTAGGAATTAAAGAGTATGTGAGGCCTTCAAACTAATTTGTCAAAGCCCTTGACTACAATAACATTTGATACGAACTGTTAACAAATCTAAAATAAGACCAAAGAATTAAAGAGTTTGAGTCCGAATTAAAGAAACCAGTCAAAAAACTACAAGAAGCAAAAACTTAGACTAGTGTTTTAGTATGAATCTATGTATATAACTAAGTGAGACGTTTTGTCTACAAAGAATGTTTATCATAAACCTAAAAAATTATAATGAAATTGCTGGTTCCAAAGCAACGCGAATTACTAAACTAGTACAAAAAATCTCAAGAAAATATAAAATAAAAATTGCAATTGCACCACCACAACACGCCATCTCTGAATTAGTAAATCATTCAATTCCAATTTTAGCTCAACACGTGGACAATGCAAAGGTTGGAAGTACTACAGGTTTTGTGATACCAGAAATTTTGAAAAAATCAGGTGTCAAAGGTTCATTGATAAACCATAGTGAACACAGAATTTCTGCCAGAGACATCATACTACTGGTTAAAAGACTAAAAAAATTAGGAATGATCTCCGTTGTATGTGTTAAAAATATTAAAGAAGCCGCAAAGTATGCAAAGTTAAATCCAACTTATATTGCAATAGAGCCTCCTGAATTGATAGGTACTGGCCGCGCAATCTCAACTGAAAGGCCACAACTAATTACTAATGCAGTCCTAGCAGTGAAAAAAGCAAATAATTCAACAAAATTACTTTGTGGTGCAGGTATAGTTTCTGGTAAAGATGTCTCTAAAGCTATCCAGTTAGGTGCCAAAGGAATTCTTGTAGCAAGTGGTATTGTGAAAGCCAAAAACTGGAATGGTATTATTACTGAATTCACAAAAGCGATTAAAAATCCCCAAAAGGTTTGATAGACTCCGTATAATGAGGAATCTGGTATGAAGTCAATCTATTTTTTCGATGAGGGTAATGGCAAGAATCGAAAACTGTTAGGTGGAAAAGGTGCTGGTCTATGTGAAATGACCCAAATTGGATTGCCGGTTCCACCTGGATTTGTAATTACGACCGAAGTTTGTAATCAGTTTTATTCAAGGGGCAGACGATTGCCAAGAAGCCTAATGAAGGATGTAAAGAAAAACTTGATCAAGTTAGAACGACGGACAGGTAAGAAATGGGGCTCTGAAGAAAATCCGCTCCTAGTCTCAGTAAGATCTGGTGCAGCATTATCTATGCCTGGTATGATGGATACGATTCTCAATTTGGGTTTGAACAGCAAGACAGTAAGTGGGCTAGCTAAAAAGAGTAACAATCCAAGATTTGCATGGGATTCCTATCGTAGGTTTATACAATTATTTGGAAAAGTTGTTTTCAATGTTGATGATAAAAAATTTGATGACACCCTTGAACGTATTAAAAAAATACAAAATGTGCAGTATGACAGTCAACTTGATGAAGAATCTTTAAAAAAAATTGTAGAGGAATTTAAGAAAATTTGTCAAGAATCTACTAACAAAACATTTCCTGATGATCCATACGAACAACTTGAGCTTTCGATAAGGGCTGTATTTGATAGCTGGAATGGAGAGCGTTCAATAGTTTATCGACAAAAAAACAATATTACAAAAGAAATGGCGAATGGCACAGCTGTAAATGTTGTTACAATGGTCTTTGGAAATATGGGAAATGATAGTGCCACAGCTGTGGTATTTACTCGTAATCCCGGTGATGGCACAAACAAAGTTTTTGGAGATTATCTTATTAATGCCCAAGGTGAAGATATCGTAGCAGGGACTAGAACTCCACACCCTGTAGATGAGCTCGCTACTAGTCTACCAGAAACTTTTTCTAAATTATTAAAAACATGCAAACAACTTGAAAAACACTACAAAGAACCACAAGATATAGAATTCACAGTGGAACAAGGTAGATTCTATCTACTGCAGACTAGGGCAGCAAAGATGACTGCATCAGCAATGATAAAGACGTCAGTGGATATGGTAAAGGAAAAACTGATTAGTAAAGATAAGGCAATCTTACGCCTACAACCAGACCAACTTGAACAGCTTCTACATAGGACAATAGATTATAACAGAACAAAAGATCATCCAACAATCACAAAAGGCATTGCTGCGTCTCCAGGAGCAGCTAGTGGAATTGCAGTTTTTGACGTAAAGAGAGCCGTATCCATGGGTGAAAATGGAACTAGAGTAATTCTAGTAAGACAAGAGACAAGACCTGAAGATGTTCCAGCATTCTTCTCATCAGCTGGCATTCTTACTAGTAGGGGTGGAAAAACATCACACGCTGCTGTTGTAGCTCGAGGAATGGGGAAACCCTGTATCGTAGGATGCGCTGCATTGAAAATTGACTATGATCAAAAAAGATGCCAAGTTAACGGAACAACTATCCTTGAAGGTAATATGATTACAATTGACGGTGGCAACGGCAATGTAATGCTTGGTGAAGTTCCAACAATTGAGCCAAAGATGACTGATGATTTTAAGACAATTCTTAGCTGGGCTCAGGATGCAAAAAAAATTGGTGTTAGAGCAAACGCAGATACGCCTGAAGCTGCAAGGTTAGCAAGGAGTTATGGCGCAAAAGGAATAGGCCTATGTAGAACTGAAAGAATGTTCAATGCCAGTGACAGATTAGGACTTTTTGTAGAAATGATAATGGCAAATTCAACAGCAGAGAGGAAAAATATCCTTAGTAAATTATTACTATTACAAAAGAGTGATTTTAAACAAATTCTAAGAGCCATGGAAGGATATACTGTTACTATAAGACTGCTTGATCCTCCATTACACGAGTTCTTACCAAATCCAGAGGAACTTAACAAAAAAGTGTATGAACTTGAGAGTCAAAAAGCCACAAACGAATTAACAGAAACAAAAAAGATCTTGGAACGCGCTAAAGAACTAGCAGAAATTAATCCTATGATGGGACATCGTGGAGTTAGAGTTGGTATTAGTTTTCCGGAAATTTATGAAATGCAGATAAAAGCAATTTGTGAAGCAACAGCAGAACTTGTGAAGGAAAAAATTGACGTGAGACCACAGATAATGGTTCCACAGGTAGGAACTCATGAAGAACTTGAATATATCAAAAAAATTTATGATGATATTAAATCTTCTACAGAAGCTAATGCTAAGGTAAAGTTGAAGATCAGTTTTGGTACTATGCTTGAAGTTGTAAGAGCATGTCTAACTGCTAATGAACTTGCAAAGAATGCTAAATTTTTCAGTTTTGGTACTAATGATTTGACCCAAAGTGTTTTCAGTTTCAGTAGAGAAGATGCAGAGGGAAAATTTCTCCCACAATACTTAGAAAAAGAGATCTTACCACGAAATCCATTCCAATCAATAGATGAAACAGGTGTTGGTGATTTGATTAGAATTGGAATAGAACGGGGAAGAGCAGTACGCCCATCTATGGAAATAGGAATATGTGGTGAACATGGGGGAGATCCCAGTTCAATAAAGTTTTGTCATAATTCCAATCTTAGCTATGTTAGTGCGTCTCCACACAGAATTCCAATAGCCATTATCGCTGCAGGCCAAGCAGCAATTCAATCAAAAATTAGAAAACGAAAATCTAAATCATAAAACATGGGTAAATAATTGATGTAACATGCTTCCAACGCTTGACTCTATAAAACAAAATCGCCTCAAAGTTGGAATCACACAACAAAAACTGGCAAGTATGACTGGTGTAAGCAAGTCCATGATAAATCAAATTGAATCAGGTCGTTGTCAGCCAAGTTATGCTACTGCAAAAAAAATCTTTGAGGTTCTAGGAACTCTTGAAGGGCAATCATCAGATAAAGCTGGTGATATTTGTAGCAGGGAAATTATCAAACTAAAAACAACCAATTCTCTTCATGATGCAATTAAAAAGATGCAAACAACTTCGATTAGTCAAATTCCTATTTTTGAAAACTCCGAAGTTGTAGGTGTAGTGACCGAAGACAGTCTAGTGCGACATGTGCTTGATAGTGATGTTAATGAAAGGAAAAAGATACGAATTGCAGATATGATGGACCCAAGACCACCCATCGTCGATTATTATACACCTGCATCTTCACTACTTTCGTTAATACGATTCTCTAAGTGTATCCTAGTCTCAAAGAACAACAAGGTTTTTGGAATTATTACTGCATCAGATACTTTGAAGATGATGGAATAATGTTCACTTTGAATGTGAACATAGTTCGGCAAGTACTCCACTAAGTGATTTAGGATGAATAAAAGTCACTTTTGTGCCACTTGAACCAGGTCTAATATTACCAAGGAACTGAATCCCACATCCTTTCATTCGAGTAACTTCACCATCAATGTTATCCGTCTCCAATGCAATGTGATGAAGCCCTTGGCCTTTCTTCTCAAGAAATTTCTTAATAGGACTATCATCTCTTGTTGGTTCCATCAGCTCAATTCTCGAGTTACCTAAATGTAGAATGGCGACTCTCACACCTTCAGTTTCTATGGTTTCAAATTCTACTTGATCAATACCAAATGCTTCTTTGTATTGTTTAGCAGCATCATCTACGTTATTTACTGCAATTGCAATATGATCTATTTTCATTTTAGAAAATTTCCTTTGGTTGGTATATTCCAAAAACCTCTCTGAATGTGTTGCTTATCTCTCCTGTGGTAGCATAACTTTTCACAGCAGCAAGTATGAATGGCATTAGGTTTTCATTTTTTTCTGCAGCAGCTTGCATTTTGGATAGTGCCCTATCTGTTTTTTTATTGTCTCGTGTACTCCGGAGTTTTTTCAGATTTTTAACTTGTTGTCGTTCTACAGAGTCATCTATTCTCATTAAATCTTGTTTTGCTTGAACGTCATCTGAAAATTTGTTAACACCAACAATAATTCGTTCTCCATCGTCAACTTCCTTTTTCAGTCTGTATGCATTTTGTCTTATTTCAGATTGGAAAAAGCCCTGTTCAATTCCTTTCAAGGAACCACCCATCTTATCGATCCTTTTCAGATACTTGTATACCTCATCTTCAATTTGCTCGCAAAGATGTTCCATATAGCTTGAACCTGCCATAGGATCGACAGTCTTAGTAATACCACTTTCATATGCAACTATCTGTTGTGTCCTAAGTGCGATTTTTACAGCATCCTGGGTTGGGAGAGCAAGTGCCTCATCTTTAGAATTGGTATGAAGTGATTGTGCACCTCCTAATATAGCAGCCATCGATTGAATAGCTACACGAACTATGTTATTATCCGGTTGCTGGGCAGTAAGTGACTCCCCACTTGTTTGCACATGGAATCTTAGCTGTAGCGACTTTGGGTTACGAGCATGAAATTTTTCCTTCATTACTTTTGAGTAAATTTTCCGTGCAATTCTGAACTTTGCTATCTCTTCAAAAAATTCGTTAGTACAACAAAAAAAGAATGACAGTCTTGGTGCAAAGTCATCAATTTTTAGACCACGGTCTAAACATGTCTTTATGTATTCAAAACCATTTGCCAAAGTAAATGCAACTTCTTGAATCGCATTACATCCTGCCTCTCTCATATGATATCCCGATATAGATATTGGATACCATTTAGGTACCTTGGTTGAACAATATTCTATCATATCACCAATTAATCGCATGGATGGTTTTGGAGGATAGATGTAGGTGTTTCGTGCAATGTACTCTTTGAGAATATCATTTTGAGTAGTTCCTGTCAATGCAGCTGCTGGTACGCCTTGTGACTCACCAACTGCAATGTAATATGACAAAAGAGTAGATGCCGTAGAATTGATTGTCATAGATGTACTTACTTCACCAAGAGGAATTCCATCAAAACACTGCAGCATGTCTTTGAGCGATGAAATCGATACACCAACTTTACCAACTTCACCTTCTGCATGAGGAGCATCTGCATCGTGTCCAATCTGCGTAGGTAGATCAAAAGCTAGGCTTAGTCCAGTCTGTCCCTTGTTAAGTAAAAACTTGAATCTTTTATTGGTGGCAGCTGCTGTTGCAAATCCAGTATATTGTCTCATAGTCCATAATCTTTCAGTATACATCCCAGGATGAATTCCTCTGGTGTATGGATACTTGCCTGGCTGTTCATTTTTTCCATAAACACGTTTTACAGGGATGTTAGAATCAGTTTTCACTTGTTTCATAATCATTCACTTTAGGATAGACTTTGATATCTTCTCTGCTGCCTCGTTTGGGTCTATCTGTTTTGTTTGAACTTTTTTTAGATACTTTGAATAAACGCTGCTGGAATCAAGCATTGAACCGATTCTCACTTTAATGTTATTTAAAATAATATCCTCAAGTTCTGATTCTAATCTTGACTTCTCTAAATCTTTTTTTGTTTTTTTCTTTTTTTGCATAACTTTAACTATTGTCTTTGCAAGTTCAGCTATTCCTTTGTTTGACTTTGTGGATGTTTTCATTATCAACGGCCTTTTTTTCGTTGTTCCAATATAGTCTCTCACTGCATCATAAAGTTGAGCAGCTCCAGCCAAATCACTCTTGTTTACTATGTAAATATCACCTATCTCCGTTATACCAGCCTTAATTGTCTGAATACTGTCACCTGTATGTGGATTGAATACAACAATTGTGACATCAACAATTTTAGAGATTTCTATTTCTGTTTGTCCAGCTCCAACACTTTCTATTATAATAGGATCAAATTTTGCATATTCTAAAATTCTAATGCTGTTTCTTATAGAATGAGATATGGCACCAGTAGCACCTCTTGTGGCAATACTTCGAATGTAAGTTCCTAAATCAGTAGATTCAGACATTCTAACTCGATCACCAAGTATTGCACCACCAGTAAGATGACTAGTTGGATCTATTGCTAGTACGGCTGCCTTGTAGCCACTTTTTTTGAGTGCTAATGCAATCTTGTTAATTAACGAGCTTTTACCAGCACCAGCTGGTCCTGTAAATCCAATTATAGTTGAATTACCAGTGTTTTTGAATATTTTTTTGATTAATTTCTTAGCTTCTTTTTCATCGTTTTCAATTACTGAGATTGCTTTTGCAATAGCTCTTCGATTTCCTTTTTTTATTCCAGTTACAATATCCATGTTCAGATGGATTAACGCCTCAAATAGGCAATAAAATCTTGCTTATGGTTTGCTGTAGATGACTCGTGCTGGAGGCTCACCCACAGGTGAAATCTCAGTTTTTAATCCTATCTGTCCTAGTTCATTATGTTCTATCAAAAACGTTACAGGAATTGAGCTCCAACCATACTGTGGTTGTTTAGAAAGAGGAACTTTTTCTGAAAAGCTTGATGTATCATATTTTTTTTGAAAGGATTCTCGCATACCAAGAAGTTCAAGAGTAACTAAAGTTGTGCCATTTGAGTTATCATCATACGTTATTTCTACCATTTTTTCATCTGGATAGTAAACTGCTGAAACAGAAAAAGTATCTGCCAAAATTTGTTTATCAAGAGAATTACCACCAAACGCAAGAATTGTTCCTATAATAATAGAAATGACAATTCCAGCCAATACTAATTTGTTCACAGCCGTGGGTATCATGGACTTCAAATAAAGATTTTAAACTAAACAATGCAATTTGAAACCCATGGCACAAAAGACTATTCATAGAATCAAGATTCTTGTCGCTAAGCTAGGTCTTGATGGACATGACCGAGGCGCGTTAGTTTTGTGCCAAGCATTTCGAGATGCAGGAATGGAAGTAATCTATTCTGGTCTGTTTGCCACACCTACAAGGATTGCAAAGATTGTTGAAGATGAGGACGTTGATGCCGTAGCTTTGAGTCTTCTTAATGGTGCACACCTAACCTTGTTTCCTAGAGTAGTGAAAGAATTGAAGAAAAAAGGAATCAGAGATGTCTTGATTGTTGGAGGCGGTGTAATTCCAGAAGATGACAAAAAGCCACTTGAAAAAGCTGGTATCACAGGAAACTTTGGTCCTGGTACTACATTATCAACTATAGTTAATCATATTAGCAAAAATGTTAGAAAATTGAGAAGAAAATAATTACTCGGTAGAATCTGGCCACATCATTTTGCGCATCTTTTTACCAACTTGTTCTATTTGATGTGAATCTAGCGTTTTCATGTATCTATCAAATGCGTTCTTTCCATTCTTTTGATAATCACTAACCCATTCCTCATTAAACGTGCCATCTTTAATTTTCTCAAGAACATCCTTCATCAACTTCTTGTTGTCTTGGTTCATTACCATCGGACCTCGAGTGAGACCGCCATACCTTGCTGTTTCGCTAACTCTTCGGTACATTCCAGCAATACCGTATCGTTGAACCATATCTACAATCAATTTCATTTCGTGTAACACTTCAAAATATGCAATTTCAGGTTGGTATCCTGCCTCAACAAGTGTCTCAAATGAATTTGTGATCATAGAGGCGACTCCACCACATAGATCAACTTGTTCACCAAACCAATCCGTTTCAACTTCTTCTTTGAAAGTTGTCTGTATTACACCAGCTCTTGTACTACCGATTCCTTTGGCTATTCCAAGTGTCCTATCCCAAGCTTTCTTGGTATAGTCTTGGTGTACTGCTACAATTGATGGCGTTCCAAAACCATCGAGAAAAGTCTCTCTAACTTTTGAACCTGGTCCTTTAGGTGCAACCATGATTATATCGACATTTTCTGGAGCCTTAATCCACCCCCAATGAATTGCTGCGGCATGTGAGAATGAAAGGGCATTTCCTTCTGATACATTAGGTTCAATTTCGTCCTTGTAGACTTTGGCCTGAACCATATCTGGTATAAGGATATGAATGATGTCTGCCTCTTTGCTTGCTTGAGCAATTGACATTACTTTATGCCCATCATTTTGGGCTTTGTCCCAACTTGCTCCACCCTCTTTAAGACCAACTATAACATTTAGTCCAGAATCTTTTAGATTGTTTGACTGGGCATTTCCTTGTATCCCATATCCTAGAACGGCAATGGTTTGATCCTTTATAGGATCTATGCTGACGTCTGAGTCCTTCCAAATTTTTGCCATGGCGACCTCATAAATTATTGCAAATAAAAACTAAGATTAAATCATAATGACTTTGTTGCATGATACACATCGGACCTTTACTGCATCGCCTTCTATACGTTCAAACTTCTTTGAACCACAATCTGGACAAATAGGACAAGCACGTAATCCCTTCATCTTAGAATTCTTGTGGTTTTGTATCTGATTTTGCTATGGTTTGAATCCTGGCTACACCATCTATTTTTTTAATGACATTTGCAACTGCTTGAGGAACCAAACTTTGCCAATCTTTTTCTTGTGACATAAATTCACGGATTTTTGAAGCATTGTACTTTTCTCGTTCTAAGAACTTTGGAGGAACTACTAGAAATCCTGAATCTGCTAAAAGCATAGACACATAATCATTACCGCTGTATACCTTTTCGAATCTGGGAAGAGCTGTTTTAAGATAAGATGCCCACATGGCATTATTTTCTTGATTTTCTATAGAAACTACGTAACATTGTGAAAGGTCAATCTCTGCTTCCTTGAGAGATTCGTGAATCATCTCAATTCTTTCTCCAGAAGTAAATGGATCTTTTTCTATGTAATTGAATTGAGAACCAGTGACCGCAATTATTACACCACCACACTCGGAAAGAACTTGTTTTACTAATTCAAGATGGCCCAAGTGGAATGGTTGGAAACGTCCCATTACAAGTCCGCGCATGCTTTTGCTCAGATCTTGATTTAATTAAACCTAATTCAGGGAAAAGACATCAATTTTGCTGCATAACTTTGAAATCGGTGATTTTTAGGAAAGACCTTTTTTTGGATTAATTTTGAAACTCTCTTTCCTTTAGCTCCGTACAAACCCATTGGGATTTCTACTAAACCAAAATTGTCTGATTGTTTCAAAACTTCATCACCAGGGCTGTAAAAGTTCTTAATTTTCTTGTGTACCACCCGTTGCATTATTTTTCCATGTATTCCAGGACTTGCGGTATCATTTGGTATTGACGCACCAAAAAAATAAACACTTTCCACAATACCATAATTCTTAGGTTTAGTTGCCAATTTCTTTAGCGTACTAAGAATCACTTCAGTTCCAAGTGAGTGGCCAATCAATCTAATCTTAGTTTCCGGACTCTTTTTTTTAAAATCAGTGATGAATTTTGATAAATTATTACCATTCTTTTTAGCAATTAGTCGTCCCACTCGCAATGCCTTTAATGCTGTAGCTTTGATATGGATCCCCTTGGTATTGGAATCATAGCTATACCCAACTACAGGATAACGATATAGAAGATATCTCAACCGTTTTCTTGCGATAACAAATTTTGCTAGTGCACCTGCCTTGTTGTTTTGTAGTCCATGAATCATTATTACCAATTCTTTGACACCTAAAAAATTTTGAAATGATTTTGGTGGATATAGATCATAGGAACCAGTTCTCAAAGTCTTACCAGTTGATAGGTTATAAAATCCACGTGTCGAAATACGAGGAATTCTTTTCAAAGTTTTTTTCAATTTAGTTGCTTGGGCTTGATAGATTTTGTTTGTGTTTTTGTATATCAGAATCTTCAACTTTGGAAAATAATGGCGATACCTCCCCAATCTTATGTTCAGGTTTTATTGAAATATCTGAAATCGAACCCCATAATTGTTCGGAAACACTCCCTTTCATGCCTAATTGTGACCAAATTTTTTGCGCAGATGCAGGCAAAAATGGATATAATGAAACCGCTAAACTTTGTACCGCATTTACTGTCAAATAGACACATGTATCAGTACCAGGACCGTTCTTCCAAGGTTCTTTATGTTGAAAGTATTGATTGAAATGATCTGAGAATGCTAGTATCTTCTTAAGGGCCCTGTCAAGATGGTTCTGCTCCATGATACCACTTAGTTCGTTACCCAAACCTTTGATCTTGTTCTCTGCATCCTTGTCTTGTTGATCAAATTCCTTGGGAGCAGGAATGATTCCATTGAAACTTTTCTTTGTGAATCCAAGTGCCCTGTTGACTAGATTTCCAACATTTCCTATTAGCTCAGAGTTTATCTTGGTAGCAAATTCATCCCAATCAAAGTTTAGATCATCTTGTGAGTATGAATTTATTGAAACAAGATAGAAGCGTAAATAGTCAGCAGGATAATAACCAAGAAATTCTTTTAGTCCAATGTACCAATTACGGCTCTTTGATATTTTTTTTGACTGAAGTGTAAGGTGCCCCCTAGTTGGAATGTAGTCAGGGAGTTTGTATTCTTGATCAATACCCATACGCATTGCAGGTAAAAACAAGTAATGGTGATAAGCAATGTCCTTTCCTATGAAATGATAAATATCTGCTGAATTCCAAAATTCTTTACCATCAATTCCTTTGTCGTTTAGAAATTTTATCGCAGATGAAATGTATCCAAGGTGATTATCAAACCAACCGTAAAAGACTTGATCCTTTGCTTCCGGTAACGGAATGTGTACTCCCCACGATATATCCCGCGTAATATCCCAGTCTCTCAAGCCTGATTTTATCCAATTTTGAACGTATTTTTTTACATCATTTTGAAAATTAGTGCTTTCTTCAAGCCAAGTGTTTAACTTTTCTCCAAAGGTTTTTAGCTTGAAGAAATAGTGTTTTGATTTTTTCTTTACAGGAGGATTTTTACATATTGCACATCGAGGATTTTCAATCTCTTCTAATACTCTGCCACACTTTTCACATAGGTCAGAATACTGTTCTTCTGCTTTACAGTATGGACATGAGCCAATCACATATCTATCTGGCAAGAATTTTTTGTCATGATCGCAGTAAAACTGAATGATCTCAGTCTCGTAAATATGTCCATTCGCGTTCAATTTTTTGAATACATCTTGAACAAATTCTATATTTTCGGGAGAGCTAGTCCTGTAAAAGAAATCAAACTTGATATCAAATGCAGTAAAATCTTCAAGGTCTCGTTTATTCCAAAACGCCACGTAATCTGATGGGTCTTTACCCTCTTTTTCAGATTGAATCAAAATTGGTGTGCCAAAATCATCTGATGCACAAATGTAGTATGCTTCAACTCCTTTTTGTTTTAGAAACCTAGTTGTTACATCAGCTGGAAGGTATGTTGATGCGATATGTCCTATGTGAATTTCTCCATTTGCATAAGGTAACGCACTAGTTATGATAGCTTTGTTTCTCATCTTCTAAGCTAATGATATACTAAATTTAAGAAGTTATGTCCAGCTCTCTGAATATGAAAGCTGTTCCTTTGTTAGTTTGTCAATTTTTACATTCATTGCCTTTATCGCGTCCTTTGCAACTTGCTCATCTATTTGGTTTGGAACAGGAATGACTTTATTTTTCATCTTTTTGTGATTTTTTAATATATGCAAAATAGAAAGAATTTGGTTTGAAAACGATTGGGCCATTACTTCTGGTGGGTGTCCTTCTGCTGCAACGAGATTAGCAACTCTTCCCTGCCCAACGAGATAGATTTTCTTTCCATTCTTGAGAATACATTCATCAAGATTTGGTCGTACTTCTCTAACTGACTTTGATTCCTTCAACAAGTATTTGGCATCAGCTTCAACATCAAAGTGACCAACGTTACCAACAATGGCACCGTCTTTCATTTTGTTTATGTGCTCTTTTCTGATAACGCTAGTCATTCCAGTACAAGTTATGAAAATGTCACCAATCTTTGCGGCATCTGACATTGGCATAACATCGTGTCCATCCATGTGGGCTTCTAAGGCTCGAATTGGATCTACTTCAGTAATAATCACTTTACAACCCATACCATGAGTTCGTGCTGCAACTCCTTTTCCTACCCAACCGTAGCCTGCCACTACAACTCGCTTTCCTGCAAATAATAGACTCAATGCTCTTAGATAACCGTCAACAGTACTTTGTCCAGTTCCATATCTGTTATCAAACAAGTATTTGGTGTACGCTTCGTTGACCGAAATGACAGGAAAACGTAACTTTCCTTTCTTTTCAACTGCCTTTATTCTATTCACTCCAGCAGTTGTTTCTTCAGTTGCGCCCAATATTTTCAATGAGCGGTATTTTTTATCAAAATGAGCCTTGATGTTCATATCCGAACCATCATCAGTTAGTATCTGAGGCTTGTGATTCAAGACTTGTTGTATACACCAATCATATTCTTTTGCGGTTTCACCAGCCCAAGCATAGATGTGGATTCCTTGAGATGCAAGGAAAGCCGCAATATCATCCTGTGTTGAGAGTGGATTTGCTCCACATGCTACAACTTTGGCTCCAAGCTCTTTTGCTCCCGTTAACAAAACTGATGTCTCTTTCGTAATGTGTAGGCAAAATCCTAGTGTTATTCCCTTGAATGGTTTAGATTTTTTTAATCTCATAATTGTATTATCTAAGATCTTCATATGGCTTCGTGCCCATTCGTACGAAAGTTTACCTTGTTTAGCTAATTTTCTATCCTTTACTTTACTCAACAGTGCTCAAGCAAAATCCACGCTATAAAATTCTATCAAAGCAGAATGTAAATATTATTCCATAATGATATTGTTTCAAATGGTTTGGAAGAAAATAGCCGAAAACGGTGAGATACCGATTGGGAAAGGAAAAGAATTCAAAATAGCTGAAAAACATGTTGCAGTTTTCAATCAAGATGGGTATCACGCACTTGATGGTATTTGCGTTCACCAAGATGGTTCACTAGGCCCTGGAAAACTTGAAGGTGATATAGTAGAGTGTCCACTCCATTCTTGGCATTACAACATAAAGACAGGTCAACTACAGGATTACCTAAAAGGTGTTAAACTTCAAACCTACAAGGTCGAGAAAAGAAGTGACGGCATCTATATCGATATCTAATAACTTTAATTCCCAACCTATAGCATAGATTTTTGTGAAGCAAGAAATCTTAGATGAAATTTTAAACCAAGATTATACTGAAATTAAAAACAAAATCTCCAAGTTTCTTGTAGATGAAATTAATCAACGAAACTCTAATGGAGTGATTTTTGGTTTGAGTGGAGGTATTGATTCTTCAGTGATTGCATATCTTTGCGCTCAAACCATCAAAGAAAAATCGATTGCGTTAATCATGCCTGATTCAAAAGTTTCTCCAAAACAAGACACAGAAGATGCTCTAAAAATTGTAGACACCTTAAGACTAGAGTACAAACTCATTGACATTAATCCAATGCATTCAAGTTATTCTCAATACTTGGAACCAAATGATCTAGCTTTAGGTAATCTTAGGGCCAGAATAAGAGCAAATATTCTATACTATTACGCAAATTCAAAAAATTACCTAGTCTTGGGCTCTAGTGATAGAAGTGAATTCTTGATAGGCTATTTCACAAAGTTTGGTGATGGCAGTGCTGACTTGCTACCAATGGTATCATTATACAAAAGTCAAGTTCGCAAGTTTGCGGAAAACCTTGGAGTACCAAATAATATCATTTCAAAAAAGAGCAGCCCGAATCTTTGGAAGGGACATGATGCAGAAGAGGAACTTGGTGTTACATATGATGAGATTGATTCAATCCTTTATTGTATTATGGATAAGAGCAAGTCCATAGAAGAAACTACTGGTATCACTGGAATAGATAACAAAACTGTTGACAAAATCTACCAATTATACAAAAAAAGCGAACACAAGAGAATAACACCGAAAAAAGCATGAATGGTGGTAACATTGAAGATTTTTGATACGCAAAGTTCTTCTGAAAAAGATCTAGACACCTCTGATATCATTCGCGTATATCTTTGTGGTGTAACAGTCTATGACGAATCGCATGTAGGTCATGCGCGAACAATAATTGTATTTGATACACTCAGAAGGTTTCTTGAATCACAAGGACATAAGGTGAATTTTGTTCAGAATTTCACGGATGTTGACGATAAGATAATTGACCGTGCGCAGAAGGAAGGAGTACCGGCTTCGGAGATAAGCCAGAGATACATTGGAAGATATTTTGAGGATTTTGACAAACTAAACATCATAAGGGCTGAACACCTTCCAAAAGCAACTGAACATATCAATCAGATGCTTGAACTAGTAAAGAGTCTAGTAGACAAAGACTTTGCGTATGTTTCAAAAAATGGTGTATATTTTTCAGTATCTAAATTCAAAGAATACGGAAAACTTTCAAAGAAAAAAACTGAAGAGTTGATTTCAGGTGCAAGAGTAGAAGTAGATGAGACAAAACATGAGCCGCTAGATTTTGCGTTATGGAAATTTTCAGATCAAAATCCAAACTGGGATTCTCCTTGGGGTAAGGGCAGGCCTGGATGGCACATTGAATGCTCTGCAATGAGTATCAAGTATTTGGGTGAGAATTTTGAAATTCACGGTGGTGGAAATGACTTGATCTTTCCTCACCACGAAAATGAGATTGCACAGTCCGAATCTCACACTGGAAAACCATTCGCCAAAATTTGGATGCATGTTGGGATGGTTACAATGGATAACGAAAAGATGGCCAAGTCAGTTGGCAACATAAAGATTGTCAAAGACTCTTTGAATGAATGGGGACCAAACGTTCTAAGATTATTCTGTCTTTCTGGCCATTATTCAAAACCAATTGACTATTCAGAAGAGCCACTGAAAGAAAACCTAACAAAATGGCGTCAAGTAGAAAATTGTTATTATGAATTACTTTCAGCAGAGGGCACAGGTGACACCTCAGAAGCTGAGAAATTAGTGTCAGACACAAAACAAGAATTCGAAGACGCACTCAACAATAATTTCAGTACATCGCTTGGCTTAGGTGCGTTCTTTAAACTTGTGAAGGAAGTAAATAGGCTTGTTGCAACAGAATCTCTCACAGAATCAATGTCAAAAATAATTTTACCGCAATTAGAATCCATGTTAGATATTCTTGGTCTCAAAGTTCAAAAGATGACTGAATCTGAAATTACATCAATAAAGGATCTTATCAATAAGCGTGAATCCTTGAGAAAGGAGAACAAATACGAGGAGGCAGATAAAATTCGCCAACAGATTTCAGAACTAGGCGTTACTTTAGTTGATCATAAATCCAGAACAACCTGGGTTAAACAAGAAAAGATAGGTTAGGATTTTTTCATAGTGGCACTAATCAAGGATACTACGTCTCGGTCTCGCAGCTGATAACTTGTAGGCAAACGTAATCCATATCTCAAGTCTTTTGCATAAAGTAGACCTTTTACTAAATCTGAATGAACTTCTCTTGCCAGGTCCATTACAGTTGCACCATCTTTCAGCAATATTAAATCAGGAAGAACCCTCCCTTTTTTGTCCGAAAGTTTGGATTCATTAGCGACTGGGTATATTGCGTTCATCTTCAATAGCTTGAAGACAGCTATGTTAATGGCAAACTGAACACCTGTACGCATGTACTCACCCATAATTCCTTTCTCGATAAAGTCTAGCGCTGCCTTTTGTTTGTCGTTCAGGTCTTGAGGCTTTAAAATATCAAAAGATTCAGAGCCTGGTGAATATTTTATCAAGCCTTTTTGTTCTGCTCTTCTGAGTGAGAGTTCACTATCTGCACTTGCAGGTACTGTGATAATGTCAGAGTATTTCTCACGTAATCTATCAAAGTTTTTGTCTGCACCTGGTATGTCGACTTTGTTTGCAACGATCAACGTTGGTTTTGAAATATTTCTCAGGAAAGTAGAGAATTTTTTAGTGTCCTTTGCATCAAAATTATCAAAATCTTTATCCTCAAGTTCTGTTGCTTTCAAGGCATCCTTTACATCATTTTTATCAACTCCAATTCCTCTGTAAAGTTCGGTAATCGCCTCTACCAAATCAATGCCAGAGCTAATTGCTTTGGATATTTTGTCTCTGTTTCCTTCTAGTATCTTGTGGTACCAAAGGATTAGTTCTTCTTCGATATCAGCAAAGTCTGATATTGGATCACCTGCGCCAACTTCGGTTATTTTTCCACTCGCATCGACACTTCCAGAAACGTCAACTACATGCAACAAGGCATCAGACTGAGCAGCTATAGTTAGAAATTGATTACCTAGACCCTTTCCTTCCCAAGCACCTTTAATCAAACCTGGTAAATCAATTAACTCGATTGGAACAAATCGCCATCCATCTGAGCATCTTGAATTATTCGGCTGATCTTGAACTTTGAATTCTGGGTGAACACATAATGTAATGGCGTGAGCAGTTGCTTTTTCTGGTTTTTTTGTAGTAAAAGGATAGGAGGAAATTTCTGATGATGAAAGAGACGCTGAATTGAAAAAGGTTGTCTTGCCTGTGTTAGTTTTACCTATGAGCCCAATCCTTATCGGCATGAACTAAATTGCCTTACCAGATTATTTATCTCTGACTACGCTGAAATTAATTTTTAGTATCAGTTTTTTCCTTGAGTCTTTTGCAGTTATTTTTTAGTTCATCTACAGACCATTCTATTTCATCGAGTTCTTCTTTTGTTAAATCATCATCCCACTTGTCAAGTGCGATTTTAGATATTTGAGATGAATGATATATCAAGCTCCAATAGGGATGATGTTCTGCAGTGGTATATGCAAGCTCTGCCAAATCATCTAGACCAGTTTTTGCTCTAGATATCGAGTCTATCTTTTCACCAAATATTTTCACAATATTTGCATCGAGATCTGGTTCTATTTTGAGCTGCAAGTTTTTTTCTTCAAATGACTTTGAAAGATCTAAAAGGGAATTGTAAAAATCAGAAAAAGTTGGATCTGTCATGATCCAAATAATCTTCGATGTTCGGCAAGCATACACCTGTTAAAAATAACTTTAATTCCTGCCTTTCTAGCAAGCGCTTCTGCATCAGAATTGTGGATACCTTCTTGAAGCCAAATTACCTTAGGATTTTTCTTGATTGCTTCTTCTACTATAGGTAGAACTTGGTCAGATGGCCTGAATACATCTACAATATCAATACTATCAGGAATTTCCGTAACGCTGTGGTAGCATTTTTTACCCATGATATTATCTGCAGTTGGGTTTACAGGAGTGATATTGTAACCATTCTCTGCAAGATATTTTGGAACAAAGTGTGCTGCCTTTTCTGGATGTTTTGACATGCCAATTACTGCAACGTTTTTCAGTGAATAGATTTGCTTAATTTCGTCGTCAGAATGTGAATCAATGTCCATGTTTCACATTGATTATGTCGGTTTATATCTTGTAGCAGAACAGCTCAAACTTTCATTATGCCATTAGCAATTAACCATTGTATCCCTTGTACAAAGTCATAGTCAGTTAGTAGATCATCTGCCCACCATCCTGCATTATTCTTTATCCAACTAGGTATCTCCAGTGTCGAACCAATACCAGTTTGTTCTGTTTCTGGAATCTTTAGAATGTCTTCATTGATTAGGTATTGAATTCCTTTTACGAATTCATCGTCTCTAATTAGATCATTAGACCACCAACCTGCAGAATTTTTGAGCCAAGAAGGTACAACAATTTCTTGGGATATAATGGACGGAACCGTTTCACTATCTTTTGGTTCAACTAGACTTGTAGTAAGGAACTTGAATGAAATCGTAGTTACTTTATTTTTATCCGGAGTTAATGCTATAGCGGTGTAGGTGCCATCTAAATTGAAATAAAACTCTGTATCAACTTGAGTTTGAAAATTACCATCTGCATCAGGCAAAGCAGTAATTAATTTTACAAATTTTCCATTTGGATCATGAATTGTTATAGTAATGATTTCCTCTGAATTTGTGATTGTTCCAGAAAAGATAATTTTGTCATTTTTTCGGTATAATGTCTTGTCAGTGGTTAGTGAGGTAAAATCTGCTTCCTCGGTTAAAACAACCGAAGGTTCTTCCCCTTGTATAGTAGGTTCTTCTGGGATAGAGGGTTCTTCAACGGTTACTGATTTGATAGCTTTCCATGCCTCTATTACAAGTAGACTGGAGTTATTATTCGAACGGTCTTTGGCTGTTATTATGATATCAGATGTGTCCATCTCTTTTGCAAATGTGATATCAAAGATGACTTCGAGCTTGTTCCCTTTTTCAGATGAAGTGACATCTACATTGGAGAAGTAGCCGTTTGGATCAACAACAGTTGGAGGGTTTCCTGTTTTAAAGTATATTCCTGTGTCACTGTCACTTGCCTGTCTAAAAGCACCTCGAAGATTGGTTAGTAAATTAACGTTCTGTATCTCAGATGAGTGTGTTTCATCAAACACAAGAACTTTCACCTGTATTGGCTTTGTTACCTCGATTATGATTGTATCAACTTTGGTTACCAAGTCAGACATCTTGAAGGTTGTACCATCTATTGTTATTGGATATTCATCCTCAGCAAATGCAGTAGTAAAAGATGGTGGAAAAACGTCACCTTGGTCTCCGGTACCCGCATGAGATGCGAATACTGTGCCATAATCATTGATTGATATCGCCGCTATCGACGCGGCTATTACAATTAAGACAAATCCAGAAAATAGCCTCTTTTTTCGAATCTTATGTACGTAATTCAAAGGGTTTTCGCATGATTTTATCATATGAAGAATAAAAACAACACTTCTATTTTGTTCATCAACGCCAAAATTACATATCCAATAATCAAATTTGATTAAACATCTGTATACTGGTATAAACTGGTGTAAACTGGTGTATACCTCGGTAGACAGCTATACCTTCGTTAAGGTATTATCGCTGCTAAAATCAAGTCATTCAAAATATTTGTCAGGCCAGAAAATTAGCAATACCTTAAAGATCAGCCGAGTTGCAGTATGGAAATCTATTTCCAAGATTCGAAGATTAGGATACAAGGTTCAAGCCCACCAAAAGCTAGGTTACAAACTGATAAAATCCACAGATTATTTGGTTCCATGGGAATTAAAAAATGGTATCAAAACAAAACTGATTGGAAAAAGAATCTACTATTTTGATACAATAGATTCTACACAAAATTATGCAGCAAGGATATCCTCAAACAAAAAAGAAAATGGTTCAGTCGTTATAGCTCGTACTCAAAGTCACGGAAGAGGCAGGCTAAAACGAAAATGGTCTTCACCAAAGGGCGGAATATGGTTATCTGTAATATTTCATCCAGAATTTGAAATATCAAACGCCACGCTATTCCCAATAGTATCTTCGCTTGCACTTTGTATAGCAATTGAAAAAGTTTTGAAACTAAAACCAAAGCTAAAGTGGCCAAATGATGTTACGTTAAACAACAAAAAAGTTGCTGGAATGTTAGTCGATGTTTCAGTTGAATCTAATTCCATTGAACATATGATTCTAGGAGTTGGCATTAACTTCAAAATTGATGCCCCCAAACTTGAAAAAACTCTGAAAAATACTGGGAATTTTTACGGAATTGGTTCCCTTACAAAACTAGGCACTAATATCAAACCACTCAAACTAGTACAGGCATTCCTTTTAGAACTTGAAAATGCGTATCAATTGTTAACTAAAGGAAAACACCAAAGTCTGATTAAGCAATGGACTAGACGATCTTCCACAATAGGAAAGGGCATAACTGTACACTCTGGAAGAACGAAAATAACAGGAAAAGCAATCAGGGTAGATTATGATGGAGCTTTGGTCATTTTTTCCAAAGGCAAAAAGCATCGTGTTCTAGTGGGCGACGTAACTTAGAAATCAACTTCGCTTTTTTCTTGCAACTTTTCCGTGATTTCAAGATAGGTATGTGGATCCATTTCTTTTGCAAATCCTTTGTCTATATTTATCAAGTAAATCGAATGTAGTCTGGAATTTAGTATATCATCAGATTCGATTTTTGGATTTTTATAATATCTGTCGCAAAGTTCTTGAAGTTTGTCTGTTTCGGATTTAGTTCTCTCGCTTGGAGGCTTGAAAAACAATTTAGGAATTGGCAATACACCAATCACTGGACTCGCCAAAGCAAACTTTGAGCAGAATTTACTATATCGTGCTATCTTACTTGTGATCCTTGATGCATAGTAGTCAACAGTATCAAGCGCATGTTCTGGTGGAGTAAATCCAGTCTCGATCTCTATTATTGAGGTGCCGTCTCCTTTTGTTGCAAAAACGTCACACACCAACGAATCTGAAAGTGGTTTTTCCACATCAACGGTATAACCATACTTTATCAAATTAGATGCACAAATTATTTCTAGTACAGAATGGTTGATCTTGACCAAGTTTTTTTGGTACAATTCGATTAATCTTTGCCGCACAAAGTCAAGTCTTGCCTTGTTTTTTTCGGTTTGGGTAGCAGCTAATCGCTCTGTGATAGAATAGATGTCATCTCTGAACTTTTCTAAATCCAAAATCTACCGCTTGTTCCTACTTGGGGTTTTAATAACTAATGGTATGACAAGTTTTTTTAATACAGATTGGCTTCTAAAAACCAATGAATAGACACAAATCATGCCAAATTCTTGGTGTTAGCCAAGAATCTAGTTTTGATGATATAAAATATGCTTACAGGAAACTAGCCTTACAACTCCACCCTGATAAAAATATCTCAGAAGCAGCCGAAGAGAAATTCAAGTTAGTAACAGAGGCTTATCATTTTTTAAAATCCGATCAAAGAAGGCAAAACTCAAAACAAAAAGAAGATTTCGCTTTTAGATCACGAACCAAGTCTGCTGAGAGTACCAAAAATGAGAACCAACCACAAAAAGACTGGAGTAGATTTACCAAAGATGCCGAAGAGGCCTATCAAGGTTTTTCGAAACAATATGAAACGAAATTCTGGGAAACATATGAACCGTCACCATCCCAAGCTGCAAGGGTTCAACAAATGCAAGATGAAGTTGAAGAAACAAATGATGACATTGATGTAAACGTTGAAGTGGATCCATCCCTCTGTATAGGATGTTGTAGTTGCGAAACAATAGCACCTACAGTTTTTGCAGTTGACAAGACAACAAGAATGAATCCAAAATCCCATGTCATCAACAAAGATGGTGCAACGTCAGAAAGAATCTTGGATGCTGCTCAAACATGTCCTACAAAGGCCATTAGCGTTGAGGACATAAAATTACGACGAAGACTCTATCCTTATAAATAAATTCTAGTCCTTTAATTTAGATAAAATTTCGTCAAACTCTGAATCAGAGAGTTTTGGTCTATTTTTAAACATCATATGTACTGGTCCAGCATTGTCTTCTGGTTTCCTAGGTATAACGTGCACATGGACATGTGGTATTTCTTGTCCACTTTCTCTTCCATTATGAACTGCAATTAGAGAGGCATTTACGATTTTTTCTGATTTCGCAGTGATTTGTTTAACAGTATCAAAAAGGTCAGCAATCTCTTCCTTTGACATCTCCTGAATTTTTTCGTAATGTTTCTTTGGAATTACAAGCGAATGACCTTTAGTTAGTGGAAATGCATCCAAAAAAGCAAGTGAGTTTGCTGTTTCCATAATTTTTTTGGTAGGAATTTCTCCTTGTGCTATTTTACAAAAGATGCAATCCATGGAAAATCATCCAAAACATCGTTAGTACTCAGGGGCTTGCAATTGATGCCCATGATAAACCATCACCATATCTTACAGTTACAGGTGTACCTGGTTCCAGATAACAGTCTTTAATGGTTTTAGGAATTTTGTCAGAAGCATCAACAACACATGCACCATCAATGCTTGATAGAATGATTGTATCTTCAAAAACGTCGCCACTTATGATATGCGAAAATGGAAACACAGCTATTGTTACTACGATTCCAGCTAGTGCGATTGCTCCACCAAATAATATAGTATATTTTCTTGAATCATCCATGTAAACTACCACATTCCACCAGTATCGCCACCACTATCTTCATCAATCTTCTTTTGAGGCACTCTACTATGTGCTTTTTTCTGGTGTCTTTCCAATCTTTCTGTAGAGTAAAGCTCAAGACCACACACCTTACACTTTGTTTGATTGTCTTGTTTCTTTTTGAAAAGACCCATAATTGAAATTCGGGTTACAAAGATATTATAAAGGATCCTCGTGATCTCGGTTCTTGTTGACTATTAAAAACGTCACAGTTTTAGGTTCCGGAATAATGGGTCATGGAATTGCCCAAGTTTCAGCAACTGCAGGATATAACGTAGTATTGCGTGACATTGAGCAGAAATTTTTGGATAAAGCAATGGAGAGAGTAAAATGGAGTCTTGATAAGCTTGTTTCAAAACAAAAACTTTCACAGGAGGAAGCAGACCAAGTCTATTCCAGAATAACTCCAAAAATAGACCTTGCAGAATCTGTAAAGAATTGTGACCTAGTAATAGAGGCAGTACCAGAAATCATGGAACTTAAAAAAAAGGTATATTCAGAATTAGAATCTGTTGCTGACAAAAACACCTTGTTTGCAACAAATACAAGTACACTCCCTATCACCGAAGTTGCCAAGACAACAAATAGACCAGAAAAATTCATTGGAGTTCATTTTTTCAATCCTCCACAAATTATGAAGTTGGTTGAGGTCATTCCAGGAGAAAAGACTCCTAGTGAAGTAACTCAAACCATGGTAGATTTTGTCAAGTCAATTAAAAAAGAACCTGTCATTTGTAAGAAAGATGTTCCAGGATTTATCGTAAACAGAATATTCATTCCACTAGTTCATGAGGCAGCATGGGTAATGCAAAGAGAAGGTGCGACCATGCAGCAAATTGATTCTGCAGTAAAGTTCAAGCTAGGTTTTCCTATGGGGATATTTGAGCTTGCAGACTTTACAGGTTTGGATGTTATTCACAAGGCCACACATGAAATGCATTCAAGAGACAAAAAAGTCATCAACCCTCACCCAAAAATTGAGGAGCTATACAACGACAAAAAACTAGGACAGAAGACAGGTTCAGGATTTTATGAATATTCTGGTGACAAGTACCAACGAATTGAATTGTCAGAACATCTTGCTGGAAGTTGCAATCCAATACATCTCGTTGCAAATATGATTAACAATGCTGCCTGGCTTGTCACCAATAAAGTAAGTGACATTCCGGAAATTGAAAAAGCTCTACGGCTTGGCATGGGTATTAAGAAACCTATTTTTGAGACTGCAAAAGAGTTTGGTTTTGAAAATATAGTGACATCATTATTGAGCTTAGCAAAAGAACATGGTCAGTTTTACGAACCTGATCCGTTGTTAGAATCTATGAAGTAATTTGCTCTAAAATATACTTGACAGCTTCTTTAGGTGAATCCACGCCAATTATCTTAATTTTCTTTCTACTATCAATATATTGATCCAAATATTTCTCTGCAGTGCCACCAGTACCCCTTATCGCTGCAATTGGTTTATTGTACATATATGCAGCACAAACTTCACTAAGAGTACCTGAGCCACCACCGATCACTATTACACCATCCCCTGATAGAGCAGTAAGAAAGTCACGCGTTAAACCCAATCCACTCGGTATAACTATGTCACAGTATTCATTTGCATATGCGGGATCGTTTTGTGGTATTATTCCAACAACGATACCACCATTATCTCGTGCACCATGACTTGCAGCCCCCATAACGCCACCCAATCCACCAGTGATAAGAACACAACTAGATTTTGCAATTTCAGCACCAGTTTCGTATGCTATTTTTTCTAACTCAGGAGTGGAACTATCTTCGTTGTTTCCAATAACAAGAATTTGGTTTTTCTTTGTCAAACCTAATCTCGTTTTAACAGCGAGATATATCAACTGATTTTTTTATCTAGAAGATATAAACTATGAATGCAATATTCCGTAAAGGATATTAAATAATAATCGAATGTTCTGGTATGGAAAAACGTTCGATGCCAGTATGCTTAACTCCTGATCAACTCAAAAAAATTGAAGATTTTGGAAAACGAAAAGGAGCATTAAACACAAGTCAGGCATTAGAGAAAATACTAGAAGAAGAGGCATAAGCACAAAATCATCTAACTATACCCTGCGTAGTATCATATAGAGCAGAATTACGTTTTTTAGGTCACCTTGGAATATTATCTCAATGAAATTATTAAACAGAAAACCTTCATTTTGTACCATTTGTAAAAAGCAAATTTCACACAAACACAAACCAAAACGTGAATGGGCAATAGAGGGCCCGCTTTGCGCAGATTGTTATCTTAACAAAATGCATGAACAGTACGAAATTGGTATTAAACAAAAATGTGTTGTTTGTGGTATCGAAAAAAAAGTTCCAGATTTATGGGAACCAAGGTGGCAATGGGAAATGAAAGGACTTTTTTGCAAGAAATGTTTTGACGAAAAAGAACAGGAGTTTCATAAGTTACAAGATTATTGTAGTATATGTGGCGTTAAATTTGGTTTTTTAAGATACAATGCTAAAAGCAAATGGAAGGTAACTGGCCAATTATGCAAAGATTGTTGGAATACACAAAAGGCAAAGGAAGGGTAGATATGAATATTTTTAAAAAATTCAAATGTGAAAAATGTCTGAAAAAATTTCGACAGCAAGAAGAGCTAATGCAACATGAACAAATAGCACACGGAAGTTCTTTATACGATTGTAGAGAATGCAATCAATTTTTCTCAAGCATGGAACAAATGCGAACACACATGCAAAGAAAACACTCGTTCAATAGAAGAAAGAACGATTAGATAGCTTTTATTGTCTTGACTATTGGTGGTCTGGCTTTATGAAATACACGGAAACCACAAATGCATTTTATCTCAGGAAGCCTTGAGAGTTCAGTTTGGCTCACCTTTGTACCACATCGCATGCAAGAATAAAAGACGTCAAAGGTTTCTGGAACACTTTCTTCTG
>JAEHKU010000002.1:29350-70917 GCA_016838825.1 Nitrosopumilales archaeon
CTGCCTTTGGCTCTTCGGAGACTTCAGGTGTTGTTGTTTCGTCTTCAGTTTCTACCATCACATTTCACGAAATATTCCAGTAATTTAAGGCTAAGCAAAACTACTTTAGCAATAATTCGATGTAAACGTTTTCTGGAATTCTTAGTCTCATAAGCTGTCGTATTGCCTTGTCATCAGCAGCGAGATCAATTATCCTACGATGCATACGCATCTGCCATTTTTCGTACGTATTTGTTCCCTGGCCGCATGGGGATTTGCGAGTAACCATGTTCAGACGTTTAACTGGAAGCGGAGTAGGGCCTTTAATTTTAACACCAGTCTTTTTGCTAATACCCATTATTTCATTACAAACGCCATCAAGAGCTAGTAAATTTGTACTTGTTAACTTGATTCTAGCGGATTGAGTCAACTAATCCACTTAGGGGGTATATTTTTCAGTGATTTCCTTTACAACGCCGGCTGCAATAGTAGCGCCCATGTCTCTTAAAGCAAATCGACCCATTTCAGGAAATTCTTTGAAAGTTTCAATTGGAGTTGGTCTGACAGGCTTGATTCTTACAATTGCAGAATCACCAGCTTTTAGAAACTTTGGATTCTTTTCTTCTTCTGCTCCTGTCTGTGGATTAATCTTTGATTCAAATGCAACTATAGTAGCTGCCACTTGAGCTGTGTGAGCATGCATGACAGGAGTATAACCAGGTGCTAAGGCAGTTGGATGGTGGATTACAATAATTTGTGCTCTAAATTCATTTGCTACTGTAGGAGGATTATCAGGTGTTCCAAGTACGTCTCCTCGCTTGATATCTTTCTTCTCTATACCTCTCAAGTTAAAACCAATGTTATCACCAGCTTCAGCAGATTCCATCTGGGTATGATGGGTTTCTATTGACTTGACTTCACCCTGAGCTCCGGATGGCATGATTATTACTTTAGCTCCTGCTTTGAAGGTTCCAGTTTCAACTCGTCCAACTGGCACTGTCCCTACACCAGTGATTGAATAAACATCTTGAATTGGAATTCGTAATGGTTTTCCTATTGGTTTATCAGGAATCTTAAAGTCATCTAATGTTTCCAGTAATGTCTTTCCTGTCCACCATTTCAAATTATCAGACTTTTTAATCAAATTGTCACCTACCCAACCAGAAACTGGTATTATTGGCACTTGATCAACCTTGTAACCAACAGACTTTAGCAATTTTTCACCTATCTCTTTTGTAGCTTTGAAAGCATCTTCTGAATAATTATTAGTATCCATCTTGTTAATTGCTACCATAATTTGACCAACACCTAAGGTCCTTAAGAGAAAAGCGTGTTCTCTAGCTTGACCCCCTGGAGCAACTGCAACATTGGCTTCATCACCTTTTGCAGATAAAACCAAAATAGCACAATCTGCTTCAGAGGCACCGGTAATCATATTTTTTATAAAGTCCCTGTGTCCAGGAGCATCAATTAGTGTAAAGAAGAATTTTTGAGTCTCAAATTTCTTAAATGCTAGATCTATTGTAATTCCTCTTTCCCGTTCGTCTTTGATGTTGTCCATAACCCAAGCATACTTGAAAGTATCGCCTTTTCCAATCTTTTCAGACTCTTCAGCGTGTTGTGCAATTGCTCTTTCATCTATCACACCCATGTCCATCAAAAAGTGACCCATAGTTGTAGACTTTCCATGATCTATATGGCCAGTTATAATCAAGTTCAAGTGTGGCTTCTTACTAGCACTCATATCGATTCCGATACTGTTGGGGCTTTATTACCATTTCGATTTTTTTGAAATTTTACACACAATTTTTCAATAATTATGATCAAAAATGAATTTCAAAAATTTTACATATACTATAAATCAAAGTCACCTGTGAAAAAATCGTGAAAGTTACTGTTTCTGCAATCAAAGCTGATGTCGGTGCAATTGGAGGGCATACAAAACCAAGTGAGGCACTTGTAAAGGCGGTAAAGCATACAGTAAATGACGCATCAAAAAGTGGCACGGGATTGTTAATTGATTATTACATAGGTTATTGCGGTGATGATGTGCACATTGTGATGAGCCATACTAAAGGAGTTGATAATAAAGAGATTCACAGTCTTGCGTGGAATGCATTTGAGGAAGGTACCAAGGTAGCAAAAAGTGAAGGGCTTTATGGTGCAGGACAAGATCTGCTCAAGGACTCTTTTTCAGGAAATGTGAAAGGAATGGGACCTGGCGTTGCAGAGATGGAATTTGAAGAGAGGCCTAATGAAGCATTCACTGTTTTGGCTGCAGACAAAACCGAACCTGGCGCGTTCAATTATCCTCTTTATAGAGTATTTGTAGATGCGATTAGCAATACTGGTCTTATCATTAACAAATCATTAGCACAGGGAGTTAAGATCAATGTGATGGATGTTGAGAAAGCAGAAATTGCCGAACTTTCTATGTGGGAAGATAAGCCCACCCTTGAAGCTGCACTCATGTATCCAGGAAGATATGTTATTGCATCTGTTTATACTAAAGACAACGAACCAATTGTTTCAGCATCGACTGATAGACTTCACAACATTGCAGGAAAATACGTTGGAAAAGATGATCCTATATGCATAGTAAGAACACAGAAAAATTTTCCCGCCACAGAGGAATTAGGAAGTGCTTTTAACAATCCTCACTATGTAGCAGGAAATACAAGGGGAAGTCACCATATGCCGTTAATGCCAGTAAAATTAAACTCTCCTGCAAGCATTAACTTTTGTATACCCATAATAGAAGCTCTTGTGTTTAGTATGCATAACGGTAAATTCGTTGGACCAATGGATGGTTTTGATACACCAGATTGGGATTATGTTAGACAGATCGCTACCAAAAGAGCTTTAACAATTCGAAGTCAAGGTTTCATTCATCCAGCAACTCTAGTTCCATCTGAGCTTGAATATGGTGAAGGATACAATGATAGAATGGATGTTCTTAGAAAAAAGATGAAACCTATGAAATAAACCAAACTAGCTAATCTCAAATCAATAAATTACTGCATATTCATTTTAGGAAAATAAAATTAGCATTTGGATTATTTTGAAAAAACTGTAGTGAAATGTTCAATAATTAAAACAATAAAGTTAAATGAATACGTGAAGTAATATGTCATATGAAAATTAGGAAATGTTTCAATGACTTTAGAGCATTTTTGGTTGTAGGAACAGTATTCTTAACGTTTTCCAATATTGTATGGGTTTTGTTTGCACAGACTATTCCAAGTGTGGTGATGACATTTTTCCGAGACATGGGTACTATTGTGATTATGAGTGCAGTCTTCTTTTTTACAGTATTATGGTTGATACGTTCTAGGCCTCACATGTCTCTAAAGCATTATTTTATAATAATATATGATGTGTTTGGCAACGAATGCTTAATTGATGGATTAAGAACCGAATTTAGGACTCATGATGTAGCATGGAGTTTCATGAAACAATACAAAAAACTGTATCCTCTATGCAATTTTGCACTTGTTTCAAACGTGTCAGATTCAGAAAAAAAGACAATCTTCAGATATATTTGAAAGAAAAAAACGAAAGAGCGAGTAAATTGAAACGATGGATTAGTCGTTAACTCCAAACTTTTATTTCAGAAACCATAAAGTCCAACATGAAATTTTCTCATTTAGCGGATACCTTTGCAATGATGGAAAATACAACCAAGCGATTAGAGTTAACGCAACATCTAGTAAAACTATTCAAGAAAACTCCTCCTGAGGTTATTTCTCATGTTACATATCTTTTGCAGGGAAAACTAAGGCCAAACTACGAAGGAGTAGAGTTAGGAGTTGCAGATAAAATTGCATTGAAAGCAATTTCCAAATCTGCTGGAATACCTCTTAAAAGAATTGAAAAAGAATATCAAGAAAGTGGCGATTTGGGTCATGCTGCTTCAAAAATTCTGCAACAAAAAACTCAGACAACGTTTCTTGTTGAACCAATTACAGTGGAGAGAATGTATGATACACTATTCAAAGTTGCAAAACTTCGGGGCTCCCGATCTCAAGATATGAAGATGAAATACATCTCTAGTCTGTTAAATGATGCTAGCCCTACCGAAGCACGTTTTATTCTAAAAATAATTACTAGTACATTACGACTAGGAATAGCAGATAACACGATTATGGATTCTCTTGCAATTGCATTTACAACCTCAAAGGAAAATAGACCAGAGCTAGAACGTGCTTACAATGTTTCAAGTGATTTGGGTAGTGTAGCTGAAGCCATTGCAAAAAAGGGCTTAACAGGTATTACAGATTTTCAGGTTTCTATCTTCAAACCAGTTAGACCAATGTTAGCAGAACGTGTAAAAAGTCCACAAGAGGCCCAAGAAAAAATGGGAAAGGAATTTGCAGCAGAATACAAGCTTGATGGTGAACGAGTTCAGATTCATCTAGAAGGAGACAAAGTTTTACTTTACTCACGAAGCCTTGAGGATATCACAAGCTATTATCCAGATATTGTTGAAAGAGTTACCAAGTCATTGAAGGTAAAAAAGGCAATATTAGAAGCAGAAGCAGTGGCTATTAACGAAGACTCGGGTGAATTTCTTCCTTTCCAAGAACTCATGCATCGTAGACGAAAGTACAAGATAGCAAAAGCCGTTTCACAGTATCCTATTACAATTAATTTTTTTGATATTTTGTATGTTGATGGTAAAGATTGCCTTGATATGTCTTACAATGATCGCAGAAAAAAGCTTGAGGAAATAATACAGGAAGATCAATTTGCAAGATTAGTGCCAATGACTATAGCAAAGACAGAAAACGATGTTGAGGATTTTTTGGAGAATTCAATCAATGCAGGTTGTGAAGGTCTGATGTTAAAGATGATAGATGCCCCATATAGAGCAGGAGCCAGAGGGAATAGCTGGCTTAAACTAAAAAGAGAATATAGGAATGAACTTGGAGATAGCCTTGATCTTGTTGTAATTGGAGCATTTTTTGGAAAGGGACGAAGAACTGGTAGATATGGTACGTTACTGCTTGCAACTTATAATGATGAAGAGGATGTTTTTCCAAGCATATGCAAGGTTGGAACTGGGTTTACGGATGAAAATCTGGATCAATTCTATCAAATACTTTCTAACAAAGTTAAACTCAAAAAATCTTCTAGAGTGAAAAGCGAAATGGAAGCTGACGTTTGGTTTGAGCCGGAACTTGTAATAGAAATTGTTGCGTCAGAAATAACATTAAGCCCCATACATAATACTGCTTTGAATGTAATTAGAAAGGGAAGTGGACTTGCCCTGCGATTTCCCAAGTTCACTGGAAAAATAAGATTAGAAAAAAATCCTGAGAATGCTTCTACAGTTCAAGAAGTAATTTCACTCTACAATGGACAAAAAAAAGCAATTCACGATGAACATAAAACAGAAAGAACCTGATGTGGCCATCATACTTCACGCAAGAATTAATTACCTCCCCCAAAATAGACCACTAGCATGTATAGTGGCGAATTAGAAGTACAAGCTAAAAGAAAAGCAATTGCAATTCTACAAGATGAGGTAAATAGAATCCTCAATGCAGCGAGAGATCTTTCACGCTTACCTGCTCTTATTGTAAAAAAAGATAAGTCTGAGATTAAGGCTACAATGGAGAGAATTATAAGTATTGAGGATGAGGTAGAAAATCTACGACGAAAGATTACGCGTGAAGTAGCAGATGTCGGAGGCCTGCTAATCAACAGAGAAAATCTGTTACATACAGCTTATACAATGGATGAAATTGCAGGTTATATCAACGGAATCGCTTTCAAGCTGTCAAATGTCAAGGGTGCTACTCTCAAAAGTTCAAAATTTGACAAGGAACTAACTCTACTAATTGAACTTGTAGTTGATGAAATTTACAAGATAAACGAAATTGTTCGAAGTCTTAGTAACACCAAGGCAACAGACGCACTTGAACTCGTATCAGAAGTACAAAAAATTGAACGAGAGGTTGATACTAAATATCGCCTGGCAACGATCAGGGCAATTAATGAAATATCAAACACAAAAGAACTTTTACTAATAAAAGATGTCATCGAAAATACAGAAGAAATGGCGGACAAATGTCTTGAGGTTTCAGATTCATTTGTTCTCTTGGCTCTCAGTTTATAATGAGTCGTATTTTCGTAAAACGTTCGTGAAATTTCCCTTCTCGCTTCCTCATGTTTTTAATTAGCCCATTTACAATTCTATTCTAATGCATAACCAATGCTTTATCGAAGTTGATGACTTTAAGAATTTAGCAAGATATGTTTGTGCGTTTAGAGAAAACTCACTAAGAGTTTATTTACATGACCTGAATGGTTGCATGGTTTTTTCAGCTGAACTTGCTCTTGCTAACACTCTGCTTTCATTTTATACACCCACAATGAAGAAGGGACGATATGTTTCATACGAATTAAAAGGCGGAAAAGAACATTGTGATGTTGTTAACTCAACTAAAACTATTTCCCATTATGCTCCTATAATACATCTTGAATCACTTCCCTCTAAGATCAAGATAAAAACAGAGAATCTTGAGGATCAATTCACTCCAATCAAGACAGGGAGTTTGGGAAGTCTAGTTAGGATTGCGTTCTCGTCGGACCCTGATGTACCAGACCTTACTCTTTTTCTATTTGAACATAAAAAAAAATGGATAATAGGACAGATTTCGTCAATCGATTTTGATGATCCTGTTTACTGTTTTAATTATGTAACGTTAGACACTGAACCAACTAAACCTTTTTTGAGATATTCAAGTCAAGATGGAAAAGAACCAAAGTTTACTGACAAGTTTGAACACGGTTACTCATATCTTGCCGTGATTAAACTAAAACAAAGTTATTCCATTTTTGGGTTAAATTGATTTATTCTCTAACGATACAATTGATGTATGTTTTATCTAATAGTTAGAACTCACTCTTGGGTATGAACGGTGAACTAATAGAAAATAGAATAGTCGTTTGGAACATACAAGACTCACAAAATCTTTTTGCACAGGGATATTATGGTAAACCACTTGGAATTGCAAAACCTAAACCTGGTCAGATTGATGCTCCACTTATTTTAGATCTTATGGAAGGGTATTACCTACTACTAGAATCTAAAATTAAAATTTGTCAAGGAAAAAGAAAAGTAACTGAGGAAAAGATGCAAAGTATTTGCAAAGCCGAGTATCATGACTTTGATAAAAAATTCATTGTTTACAAAAAATTCAGAGATGATGGTTACATAGTTGGGGCAGGAATCAAATTTGGTTGTGATTTTGCAGTTTATCAGAAGGGACCTGGAATTGATCATGCACCTTTCTTGGTTCAGGTATACAATAAGGGGGATACCATAACCTCAACAGGAGTAGTTCTAGCCGGAAGATTGGCAACTTCGGTAAGAAAACACTTCATTCTAGCAATACCGCGAAGCAAAAAAAACGTAGACTATCTAGCGCTAGATTGGTGGAAGGCCTAAGACTTTGTTATGTAAGAGGCTATCTTGTCATAAATCTCAAACAATTCATGCGTAATTCCAAATTCATGACCATTTTTCCATTTTCCATAAATTCTCACACCATTTTCTGTTGGATCAACCCAAATACTAGCATCTTTTACAGATTGTTTTATGATCATTTTTGTAAGCTTAGTATCATCATTTAGAGCACTAGCAAGTTTTCCTCCTACCCATTTTACACCAATTACTTTTTTAGAACTAAAATGTCCCTTTGTAGTAAGACTTGTTTTCGCTGAATATTCATCATTAGTTTTGTCCGTGTTGCGGACAATAAAATGAGCTTGATAACGGTCTTGTGCTCCCCATGGTAATGGATTCGGATCCTGCATTATGTTTTATCCCTTCTGAATTATCTGAACTACGTCAATATTGGAATTTTTTATTTCAATACATCCTTTGTTTGTAACCATACGAGGTGTTTGCACAAAATACCTGCTGTAGTAATCGCCTTTTTCAACTTGGTCGGTAGCGATTTCTTTTGTTGTAGCTTCGACATCAATTGCTTTTAACATATCACAAAACTCTTCATTTTTACTTTTTAGTACTATCGTGTCAGGTTCTGAATCATGCATATAGGTCTGAGGTTAGATTACCCTAAAATAAAGAATTCTACTGGTTACTATGCTAGAATTCTTCACTATTTTGAAAAATACTAGTCAATTTTTCTTGTAAAATGAGACTAAAATTGACTCAGGAATTAATCGGCAGATCTATAAGCTAGGATCCCCAGAACAATGAAAGACAGATGCCTCAAGAAACTATGGAATGGTGGAAAGGGATTGGAGAAGAACTTGAAATAGACATTGAAGTTGCTGAGTCCTCTCATGTAGATACACCATTACAAAAAACAACCAACTAAAAAATACTGTTTTCTGCCAAGAAAATTATAACCTAAAAAGCTCTCATGTATCTAAATGGAGAAAAAATGCTTCATATGCGGTTGTAAAGATCATAGATTGATTGGGTGTATAACCCATTGGGCAAAACATTGCAGTTGCATTCAAACTGATAAATAATGAAAAAAATAGTCTTTGTCAGTGCTCAAGTTTGTAAATAAAACCATAGTTATCACAGGAAGTGGAACTGGTATAGGTCAGGCAATTGCTAAGAGATTTGCTGAACATGGAGCAAATGTAATCATTTTAGGAAGACGAAAAGAACCATTAGAAGAAACTGCAAAAATTTTACAACAAATAATTACCAAAGCAAAAAGTAATGCATTCGTAAAAATTTTTCCTGGAGTTGATGTCAGTGATGAAAAGAATATTACATCGATGTTTAATTCTCTGAAAAAATCAGATGTTAACGTAGACATCGTAGTCAATAATGCAGGTGTATCAGGACCAGTAACTTGTTTTGCAAATTCACCAATTGATGAATTCAAGAGTACTGTAGCAATACATCTTAGTGGAACTTTCTGGACTTCTAGTCAAGCGTTAAGGGTAATGAATCCAGGTTCTAAAATAATTACAATTTCAACGTTCTTCACTGAGGAAAGACCACTAGAACAACGTCCGTACAGATTTAGAAGTCCTTATACTGCGTCACAAGGAGCAAAGAATCGACTTGCAGAAGTAATGTCATGGGAACTTAAAGATCGTGGAATTTTTTCAATTGCTACAAACCCTGGACCAGTTCATTCCGATAGAATCTACAAGACAGTATATCCAAAAGCTGCTTCGGAATTTCTTCGTGTAAGCGGTTTTGAAGATCTAAGTCCCGAGCAAGTACAAAGTGCAAGCAGTGAAATTCTGCCTCTGTTAGGCGAAAATGAAGAGACTGTTAGTAATGGAATAAAGAAAGCCGCAGAAAACCTTGCAAAGACTATGGGAAATAAATCTGAAGCGGATGTAAAAAGATTAACAAAGACTCTTTCAGATTTACTTGCTAAGATACAAACTGTAGCTGAAAAGATTCAGCGAAACACATCAAAGATGATTTCAGATGAACAATTCCTGTCTCAATCCCAAGTCGCACAAATGGTGATGAATTTATGCGATGATGAAATTTCAAAAATGATTAACGGTAGAGTAATTCCAGGTGATAGAGTGTTCTATCCAGTAAGACCACACATTACTTCAACTATTCCTTCAATGCACCAACCCGATCTTAGTAACCAAGTTTTTCTTTTGACTATTGATACTGCAGAAAAACATGATCTAGAAAGGATTCAGTATCTAATAGAAAACCTAGGAAAAAATGGTGGTAAAGTAGTTTGCCTAATTTCTAAGAATATTTCTAGGGAGATACAAGAAGTGATTAATAAGAAAGTTCAAACTAATGTTGTGGATTTATCAAATCCAGCTGAAGTCGAAAGATCATTTAATACTGCAAAGAACATGGGTGTAATTTCAGCAGTTATTCATGTAACAGGAAAAGTTCCTCAAATAGGTAAATTGATTGAATTGTCAAGGGCAGAGTGGGATAAGTTAGTAGAAAAATTTGTAAATGTGCCTGCTGTCGTAGCACAACAATCACTAAATCTCTTCGTTCCAGGTGGAGGAAAGGATCCACGTCTGTTCAAAGGAAAATCAGGATCCGTCATAATAATAGGTCCTGATCTACCTGTAGGCTCCAAGATATCTGAAAATGAAAGAGCAAAAGTTGAAGTCTTTCGTGGGGCACTAAGACCTTTTACCACCACAGTAAATCAAGAGCTTAGTGATGTTCTAAAATCGAATGTCAGAATCTTTCTTGTACTTCCCGGTAGCATAACAGGAAAGGAATCTAATAATGAGCGAATCTTCGATGCAATTAACTACTTTAATTCTGATAAGGCACATTCTAATTCTGAAGTCATCTTCAATCCTGATGAAACCAGAGTCGGATGAAAAAATTTTCAGAAATTAAGGTAGGTGACGAATACTTTGTCAAATGTAAGATATCTAGAGAGGAACAGGATAAGTATGTCTCATTTTCGAGAATAAAGAATGTGTTTTTGGAAAAACACTCGAGTCAAAAAATAGTTTCTGGACGAGCAATTCTTGCAAGACTTGAAGGAGAATTTACTAGATTGGAGGAAATGTACGGAAATATCATAATTCTTTATGGAATGGATGGTGAACCTTTGTGGAAAAACAGGCATGCAAGATTCTTGAATCCACTTTATGCAGATGAAAAACTTGAGATAAAGTTTAAGATATCTGAAAAAACTGAACTTTCGGAAGAATTTGGATTACTTGCAGTTGACTTTGAAGGAACTAAAGAAAATGGTGATCTTGTTGTTGTTGCAAAAAGAAACTTGTATCAGATTAAAAAGGAACCTCTAGTGAATCAATAAACAGCTTAACAGCAGCTGCAACCATCACTATAGTAACTAAGATCCTAAGACTTCGTTCTTTAATTTCTAGAGATAATCGTGCACCAATCAATCCACCACCAAACGCCCCAATTACAAGCAAAAACGCTTGATAAAAATCTGCATGACCAAGAATTGTGTGAACTATCATCCCAGACCCTGCTGCAAAAAGTAAAATAAGCTGCGAAGTAGGTGCCGCTAATCTCATCGATAATCCAATTCCTACCACCATTAGAGGTACAAAGATTATGCCTCCTCCAATTCCAAATAGACTTGATATGATTCCTGCAAAAAAGCTAGCAGTTACTGCTAAAACAGTTACTTGTGCTTTGAAATTATGACTGTTTGATTTTATTTTTTTGTTTAAGAAAATATAAGCACTTGATGCAATTAGAACTATCCCAAACAGAATCTTAAAGTGTGATGTAGTAATGTCTCCCGAAATGAACGCCCCAAGTATTGTGCCAGGAATTGATAGTAACCCAAGTTTCAATCCTAGTGAATATTCAATGCGTTTCTGTTTTGCGTATGATATAGTTGCGGCCGTAGCGTTACTAAATGCCGCAAATAGACTACTGCTTGCTGCAAGTGTTGGTGGGAAACCCAAAAATGTAAGAGTGGGAACTATGATAATTCCTCCTCCAAGACCTATTATGGAACCTAAAACTCCTGCTACAAATCCAAGTGGTATTAGCCATAAATCTTCAAACATTGCAAACACCAAAAGAAACTATTACTGACTATAATGTTTTGGCTACTGAGTAAAATCTACGATTAAAGCGAGAGTGAAAAATTAATATTAATAAATTCCATGAAGTCCTTTCCTGTATTGAGAATAATACTATGTGGCTTCGGCGTCGTAGGTCAAAGTCTTAGCAAGCTGTTGCTATCAAGAGCTGAAGATCTTTACGCACGTTATGGTCTAAAACCAAGAATAGTGGGAGTGTATGACAGCAAAGGCTCTGCTGTAGATTCATCAGGCCTAGACTTGAACCAACTTTTACAAGTGAAAAAAAAGAATGGTACGATCAAAAAATATCGAACAGAGAAAAGTAATGTGAAGGTAATTGACATGATTAGCAGTTTAGATGCAGATGTGCTAATTGAAGCTACTAGTAGTAACTACAAAGATGCAGAACCAGGAATGTCTCACATCACAGAAGCAATGAAAGGCGGTCTCAGTGTAATTACAGTGAATAAAGGGCCATTGGCACTTGCTTTCCCTTCATTAACTGAGCTAGCTACGTATAATCACGTGATGCTTAGATTTAGTGGAACGGTTGGAGGTGGTACTCCAATTTTAGATTATGCAAAAAATAGCTTACAAGGTGAAAGAATAACTTCATTTGACGGAATTCTGAACGGCACCACAAATTACATCCTTACAAACATGACAAATGGCATGACCTTTGAATCTGCACTAGCAGATGCTAGGAAAAAAGGCTATGTTGAGGCAGATGAATCTCTTGATATCGATGCACTAGATGCTGCAGCTAAATTAGTCATTCTTGCAAATTGGATTATGGGGATGAAAGTTACTATGCCAGATATTAATCGGACAGGAATACGTGATGTTACTACTGAAGACATAAAACATGCCACCGAAAAAAAATGTGCAGTCAAGTTAATTGCATCTTGTAATAGAGAACTTGTGGTTGGGCCAAGAGAGATATCAGTAAACGATCCCCTTTGTGTAAATGGCACACTAAATGCAATTACTTTTAATTCAGAACATTCAGGGCAACAAACGATAATTGGTAAAGGGGCTGGCGGTATGGAAACAGCTAGTTCTATCCTACGAGACCTTTTAGATATTAGACAAGGAATGTTGAATCATTGAAGGCAAACCTCATTTCAAGGAGTGAGACAGCCTCATTGCTAAAGGAGTTAAATTTACAATGGGCCATCAATTTGCCAAAAATAAAAAATCTTAAGATTCATGAAATAAGTGAAAATGAATCCATCATAACTAGCAAAGGATTTGTTGCAGTTAAAACAAGCGATGTTTATTTACCATTCTTGGGAGACACTTCGCTGTTAGAAAAATTTCCTATGATAACAGTGGATATGGGAGCAGTCAAGTTCATTTGTAATGGAGCAAACGTGATGAGGCCTGGGATCACACGATTTTCAGAATTTGAAAAAGGACAAATTGTTTGTGTTATTGAAGAATCACAGAAAAAATATCTTGCTGTAGGCAAATCTCTCCTATCAAGTCAAGAAGCTAAATCAAATACAAAAGGCGAAGTAGTTAAAAATATGCATTACATTTCTGATAAATTCTGGAATATAGGAAAAGAAATTAAAGAATAGTTAGCTTTTTTCGGTAAATTCCCGACTGCCTTTTTTGTCTATCACCATAACGTCTACTCCATCTCCGCTAGCTGTATCTCTCATAATTGCAGAACGGATTGCTTTCAAGGCTAAGTTAACTGCCTCCTTTTCTTCCATGCCTTCTTTGAAGTCATTATCCATAACTCCTAATGCCATTTCAGCACCTGTTCCTACAGCAGCATAATCATCTGGTAGCACAGATCCTAATGGATCCAATGTATAAATTTCTGGCTTGCCTACAACTCCACCAACAATTACTTGAGTGAGTAACGGAAAGTATCGTCTTTCATACATGAGTGAAGACATCATCTTTGCCAATGAGTTTGGAGGAATCTCCCTTTTGATATTCAATTTTCTGATCTTCGCAAGAGCTATCATCTGTAAAGTAAGAATTTGCATATCCGCTACAAGGCCAGCACAAGCAGCGCCAACATAATCGGTTATTGAAAAAGTCTTCTTGGTTGATTTACTTACTAGGAAATTTCCATAAGCAATTCTTCTCTCACTGGCTATAACTACTCCTCCATTAAACGTTAAACCAACGGCAGTAGCTCCCGGCATATACTCAAAATAAGCCATAATCCCTCTGCTCGAAATGAGCAATAAAGCCGTTTCTAATCTTTTGCAAATTTTTCAAGAATTCGGCACATACATTTTGTCGTTTTTTTAATTAGATCAAGTCTAGCAAATTCATTTGGAGAATGAATTCTTGCGTATACATGAGTACAACCTATGGAAACGCAAGGGGACTTGAGCACTTGAGCAAATGCATACATTGGACCAGTTCCTGCAGATGATACACTTAGTATCGATTTTCCATAGATTTCATTTGCAGATTCTTGCACCTGAGAGACGAAAGGATCTGAAATGTTAGTCTTTGAAGCAGCTTCGCCATGATATACAGTCATCTTTAGATCGCCAAACCCCTTAGATTTGAGATGACTTCTCAATCTGGCAAGTTGTTTTTTTGGGTCCATATTAGGAACCAATCTAAAATCAATTTTCACAAAGGCACTACCAGGAAGAACTGTTTTTGCACCTTGCTCAGTATATCCAGAAACAAAACCAGCAATGTTACATGTAGGCTCTGCTACCAAAGCCTGCTTTGCGGCTTTCCCTTTTTTGTTTGCAACAAAGTTTTTCACACCATATTCTTTTTTCATGCCTATTTCATCAAAAGGCTCAGACTCGATTAATTGTAGTTCTTTTTTTGTGAGCGATTGAACTTCTTTATACCAATCTTTAATGAGTATTTTTCCATCAGCATTTCGCAGTGATTTTACTGCTTCTAATAATCGCCATGCTGGGTTCTTAATAATCACAGCAAGACTTGAATGTAAATCGCGAGTTGACTCTTTTTTAGAAAGTTCGACATAAAGTAGTCCTTTCATACCAAGGCTGATTATAGGCCTGTTTTTTGAATCGACATATCCAAATTCCCAAATTACTGCATCACATGCAAATTTTTTTCGATATTTTTTTAGGTATAGTTCAACGTGTTCACTTCCAATCTCCTCTTCCCCCTCTACTACAAATTTTACATTGCAGGGTACATCACCATTAGTTCTCAAGTAAGATTCAACGGCCTTAATCCGTGTGATTAATTCACCTTTGTCGTCTGACGAACCTCGTCCAAATATTTTGTTGCCCTTTATTTTTCCACTAAAGGGTTTATCGTCCCATAGTTCAAAGGGCTCTACTGGTTGAACGTCATAATGATTATAAAACAAGAGAGTTTTGTTTGGATTTTGTTTTGATTTTACTTCTCCAAACACTAGAGGTGGAACTCCTTTTTTTAGACGTAAAAGTTCTGATTTTATTCCAGACTTTTTCATAATATTGCAAACAAGTTTTGCACATTTTTCCAACCCTTCATTCTTTGCAGAAACACTTGGTTGTCGTATCAAAACTTGAAGGTCAGAAACAAGTCCTTTTGTGTGATCATCTACATACCTAAGTGTGTGATTCATGTTCATCACTTTATCTTATCAAATGACTTCATAACGATTGGTACAAAGTCTAATAGATCTGTAGCAGCCATATGAAGTCCATATTTTTTCTGCGCCATCTTGCCAGCAAGACTATTCATATACACTCCAACGGCTGCAGCCTCTACTGTATTTCGATTTTTTGCAAGCATACCAGCAACAAGACCTGACAAAACATCACCTGTCCCGCCCACAGTCATTGCAGGAATCTTTTTTTCATTAAGAAACGTTTTACGTCCATCTGACAGGACATCAGTTTCGCCCTTTAGAAGAACTGTAAGACCGTTCTTTTTTGCTTGTTTTTCGACTAGTGAGATTCTTTCTTTTTTTGAATCTGGAATTTTAGAGCCGAATAGTCTTTTGAATTCACCTGCATGGGGAGTTACTACAACGTTTTTGTCTGCTAATAAGGAGAGAACATCTGGAACTAATGCGCTGGCATCAAGTGATAATCGTACGTCTCTGTCCAGAAGAGAACTGATGAGAGATTTTAATGCCTCTAAGTGTTGTATTGCAAGTCCCATACCAATTGTTGCTGAATCAAGTTCCTTTGGCAAGTTGCCAATTAATTTCCTAGCTGCCCCTCTAGTCAGCTTGAAGTCAACAAGTGGTATTACGATTAAGTTTGGAGATATTGCACGAGTTGCTTGGACATTGATTTTTGGAACAGCGGTATACACCAGATCAGTTCCACATCTCAAGGCAGCTAATGATGCTAATATGGGCGCACCATGGTAAATATGACTACCACCAACAACGAGAACTTTACCATTTTCGCCCTTACGAGAACTGCTTAACCTAGGCGAAATGAATTTTCTAATATCAGATGACTTGAGTATTCTGTGAGCCAACAGCACAAATCTGACTTTTTGATTGAATAAATCTTCTTGCCATTTAAAAAACAGGATACGTAAAAATCTAGACAGCATCAGTTTTTTTGGGTTTCCGCTTGGCCCTTATACTACCATTGTATGCCTTTCTGGCAAAAAGTACGTAGGTTGTATGGCCTATTCCATGGAATGAGTGTCGTGTTTTTCCAACTCTGGCTTCGATTGTTCTAAGTATTTGTTCAGTACACTCAATATCACAAAAATTATTCTTTTGAAGAACCGAAACAGTTTTTTCAAGCTGATTCATAGTTGGGCAAATAGCTATAAACGATCCACTTCCCTTGAGAATCTTTCTTACCTGTAGGATTAGAGTCCAAGGATCACCCAAATCTACAACAACAAGGTCAGCATCAATTATTGGAGGCTTTGTTGTCTTTTTTATGTCAAATTTTTTCATGGTGACGTATTTTTCCATACCAGCCTTTTTGATATTCTTACTTGCAATGTCCATGAATTTAGATTCTACATCAAAAGTGTACACATGCCCTCGTGGTTTCACTATACTAGCAAGAAATGTAGTGAGAGAACCACTACCAGTACCTATTTCAACTACTTTTTGACCACTCTGTAATCCAGTTCTTGCTGCTATGTAACCAAGATCTTTAGGATATACAATTTGTGTACTGCGTTGACTTTTCAATACATAATCGTATATTGTAGGTTCTAACAAAAAGAGATATTTGCCCTTGTTCGTTTTAATGACAGAACCAAATTCCTTTCCTATGGCATCATTATGATCTATTACTCCAATGTGAGTATGAAATTTTTGTTTTCTCGATACCTTCATTAACCAATTTTTTGAACTGTTAAAAAAAAACAGAACATAAGAATTCTGTTTTATTTTTTTCACTAGACAAAAAGAAATCTTGTTTATTATAAACTCACGTAATCTAGATTATTACATTCTATCCAAAGCTGATATTCCTAACAAATCTAGTGCATTAGCAATTGTTTGTTTGAAAGAACTCACTAGACACAGACGAGAATTTACTAAGGATTCATCGCCAGCAGTCAGAACTTTTACGTGTTCATAAAATCCATTGAATGCTACTGCTAGATCATAACAATAACGGGCGATAACTTTTGGTGATAGATTTTTGGCTGCATCCTCTATCTGAATATCAAATGTTCCTATTTTCTTAATCAGATTAATTTCATATGAAGTTCCTAATGAGCCTAAAATATTATCAAAATTAGGTTCATGAGCTGCTTTTTCTAGAATTCTTTTAGCTCTTGCATGTGCATATTGGATGTACGACGCGGTATCACCTTCCAAACTTAGTGATCTTTTCGTATCAAAACTGATAATTTTATCCAGATCCTGCTTGGACATCTCGTATCTTATTGTACCAATTGAAACTTTTTCAGCAATTTCTAAAAGAGCTTTCTTGTCAGAATCTTTATTTCGTTTCTTTGCTTCCTCATAAGCTTTGTCGCGTAAAGTGTCGAGCACTGAATCTGCATTAACGTATATTCCTTTACGACCCGACATCTGGACTTGTTTACTACTAGCATCCACTCCAAGGGATTTTGCAGTTTCAGTGCTTAATGTTACTGATTCGTATGCAAGATGAACGTAAGCATTGGGTTTGGCCTTGAATCGTGTCATCAGAGTTGTGATTATTTTTTGTAGTCTAGCCTGACGAGAGTCTATAACAGTTATCACCTTATCACTTACAAATTTTGGATGAACTTCAGAATTTTTTTCTAGTGTAGTTTGCCAAAGGGCTTTGTTGTTATATTGAACACAATATTTTGTATAGTAAAATGGGTCATCAAGTATGCCTAGCTTCCATGCAGCATATGGAATATCTTTAGCTATGTAGGTTGCAGTACCATTACTTCTAACCAGTACTTTGTCTTCATCACTTTTTGATCTTATTACCCAACATCCAGCATTTTTTCCATCTTTTTCTAGCTCAATTAGATTCATCTGCTTCATTTTTTCGAATATTGTATTCCACAGTTTAGACTGGATTATATGAGACTCAAAATTCAGACAATCAAAGGTAGCGCCAAGTCTCCAGCAAGTTTTTAGTTGCTCTGCAAGAACGCGCTTTGTAATTTTTTTTGCAAATTGTGCCACGTCAGATGATTCATCTTCAAGTTGGCTCAATACTTGATTTCTGAGCTCCTCAAGTTTAGGGTCTGTTTCATACTTTTGTGTGGTTTGAACATAAACAACATCTCCACAGTATTGATCAAATTTCTGAGAGTTTGGTGGCTCTTCAGGAAATCCACCGTGTTTAAAACCAACTACAATATCAGCAACTTGAAGACCTGAATCGTCAATATAATTTAGAATCTTAACGTCATAGTTTGCCTTTTCAAGTATTCGACCAATCGAATCGCCGATCACTAAATTTCGGACATGGCCAATGTGTAATGATTTATTTGGATTTACACTTGTGTGTTCTACAATTATTTGGGAGTTGTCACCTATGTCTATAGTACCATAATTTTTTTTACAAGATTCGCCAAGTATGACTTTAGTTAATTCATTATAATTTACTGAAAAGTTTAGGTAACCAGATGAGTGTGCTTCCACTTTGGTTATGAATTTACCTAAATATTTTTGATATTCTTTAGAGATAGTTTTAGCAATTTCATGTGGGCTATTCTTTAAAGATTTTGCAAGCAAAAATGTTACATTTGAAGTTATATCTCCAAATCCTGGTTTCGCTTCTTCGACAACAAAATTGTCAACGGAGAAATTTAGCTCTAAACAAATTTTTTTTATATTAGATTTAATTTCGTTTAGAACATTCCTGATTGTCAATGACTATACCCCTGAAAATTCTGTTGAGATATGTTCAAGAGCTTCAATTACACCGTCACCTGATTTTGCTGAAACACTGATAGTAGCTTGAGACTTGACAAATTCTGAAGAATTTCCAAGTGCTATACTGAGACCTGACACATTGAATAGAGGAATATCAGTTTCGCTATCTCCTATCGATATGATGTCATTCCGTGAAGCTGAAAGCATCTTCATTACTTCTTCCATTCCAGCTCCTTTGTTTACCTCTTTAGAATTAATGTGAAAGGCATACTGACTGTCAGATAGAACTACTGGTAAATTATTTTCTACCACGATTTTTTTGGCTTCTTCTATATCAAATGTTCTTTCAAGTACTACCTCCGTCATTCTTGGGAACACATTTTTTTCTTCCACACCTTGAATTTTTGACGCTATGATCTTAAATGCTCTGATACAATCTTGCTTATTTCCCAACAATTTATGACTAGTAGGACCAAAGGTTATAGCTCCGCCATTTTCCCCAACTGCTATATTTGTTGTACCTGCGAAAACAGATAACAAATAGCCTTCAACTGAAGATCGTCCTGAAACAAACAGAACCTTATGTCCTAGTTTCTCCATATAGCGTAATTGACGTAGTGCATCAAGGTGAATTCGACCTTTTCCATTTTCTGTAATGGTACCATCAATATCAATTGCAAAAATCTTATGCATCATGGCAGATTTTTCATAGCAAGTAATAATTGCTACGTGACTAGAGTCTTATTTCAATTCTAGATAGAGAAAAATTAACATATAGAACTAAAATATGATTTGATAAAACAAGAAATATGGCAAAAAAAGGAAAATTATCTGAAATTTTCAGCATGGCACAATTTGGTGACAATCCAATGCATTACATGGTGGGTTATAGAGATTTTAAAACGACTAGAGAAATATCATTACCAGAATTTCTTAAAGAATCGAACAACTTTGAAACAATTCCCATGACAAGAATTGAGTTTATTAAGAAAAAAAATAAAATTCTATATCTAAAATCCAAAAAGAGGAAGTAATCAAGTTGGGAATACCTGAGAAAATTCAATCTATAAAAGATGAAATGGCAAAGACGAAGCTGAACAAAGCTACGGAACACCACGTTGGAGTATTGAAGGCTAAACTAGCTAAGCTCAAGCGTGAACAAGAAGAAAAAAAATCAAAATCATCTACGAGTTCGAAAGGTTTTGATGTTAAACGAATGGGCGATGCTACAGTCGTTATAATCGGACTACCCAGTGTTGGTAAATCTACATTACTGAATAGACTTACAAATGCAAAGTCTGCTGTTGCTGTTCATCAATTTACTACTGTAACTGTAGTTCCTGGAATAATGGATTACAAAGGAGCGAGGATACAAGTTTTAGATTTACCAGGAATAATTAAAGGTGCATCAAGTGGTAAGGGTTTAGGTAGACGAGTTCTTTCAGTCGCAAGGAGTGCTGATTTAGTTTTGCTTGTATTGGATGTCTTCCAACCATATCTTGAAAATGTACTTCGTACCGAGCTTGCAAATATTGGAATTCGTTTAGATGAGCTGCCACCAAATATACTCATAGAAAAAACTGGTGTTGGTGGTATTGGGGTAGTCCAGCAAGTAAAGTTAACCAAAATGACTACATCTCTTCTGAAGGATATTCTGCGTGTCTACGGCATAAATAATGCACGCGTTGTGATTAGGGAAGATATCGATTCTGATCAATTAATTCACTACATATCTGGTAACACCACCTACGCTCAATCAGTAACTGTAATGAACAAGATAGATCTTGTAAACCAAGGATTCGTCAATGAATTACAAGAAAAATCAAAGTTCAAGTTTATTCCAGTCTCAGCTGATGCAAACGTTAACCTTACTGCATTGAAAGAAAAAATCTTTGAGCATCTGAACTTTATTCGAGTTTACATGAGGCCAAAAGGAGGTAAAACAGATTTTGAAGAGCCGCTTATTGTTAGGCGAGATTCAACTATTTTAGAAGTTTGTAATAAGCTCCATCGTCAGATGAAAAGGCAGTTTCGATTTGGTATGGTATGGGGTAAAAGTGTGAAATTTGGTGGTCAAAGGGTCGGACTTCGTCACATCCTCCAAGATGAAGACGTTCTCACGATAGTAAAAACTCGAGGAGTTTGAACAACATATTTTTGAATAGATAGCTTTTGAGTAACAATGAACCAAGAATATGAGCGAAGGTGGTGCAAAATGTGCATGTCAAATACAAAACAAGAGATCATCTTCGTGCCAAAGATTCCTTCCTATAAACGCCGAAAACAATACAAATGTACAATTTGTGGAAAAAAAAGTTGGTTACTTGGAAGAAGGCCATCAGCTGAAAGTGTTTATTGATTTTCGTTAAACTTTTTCTGAAAAAAACATCGATGATTTGTAATTAACCTGAGAAACTATACTTTTTTGTTCATCTTGATATCAAATTAGCTTACTTGACTGGTCATCAATTTTTTAGAAAGGGTTTATTAGACCCAGAAATTGAGTCTAGCTCAATCATAGGAATAATGACGAATTGGCAATGAGCTTTTTCTGTCATTGCTTAAGATGATAAAAAATGACTACATTTGAAGAATTAGGAATTAAAAAACCCATACTGGAGGGACTAGAGGAAATGAGCTTTAAGAAAGCTTTTCCAATACAAGAGGCTGCTATACCCGTCTTACTTTCTGGTAATGACGTTATAGGTCAAGCACATACTGGAACAGGAAAAACTGCAGCCTTTGCATTGTCTATATTGCAAAACGTTACACCTAAGAATGGCATACAAGGCTTGATTCTTGCTCCTACAAGAGAACTTGCTATACAGATTACAAATGAAATGAGAAAATTTGCGAAATATACTGGAATAAAGGCTGCCACCATTTATGGTGGACAGGGAATGCAAATCCAATTTGATGCACTTCGGGGAGGTGTAGAAATTGTTGTTGCAACTCCAGGTAGGTTAATTGACCACATAAAACGTGGTTCAATTAAACTTGATAAAGTAAAATATGCCGTTCTTGATGAGGCCGATACTATGTTGGATATGGGATTTATTGATGACATAAAATTCATCTTGGGACGGACTCCTAAAGAAAAAGTTATGTCAGTGTTTTCAGCCACTATGCCGCCTGGAATCGTACATTTATGTGAACAGTATTTGAGAAGGCCAAAAGAAATCCTGTTAGATGAGGATGAACTAAGCATAGAAGGAATAGATCAATCATTTCTTACAATAAGAGACAGAGACAAATCAAAATACCTAATTGATTTCATAACTGAAAATAAACAAGGACAAACAATTGTTTTTTGTTCTACAAAGCAAAGAACAAGATTAATGGCAAGTATACTGTATAGACGTAATTTCAACGTAGTAGCTATAGAAGGAGATATGTCTCAACATAAGCGCGAGAAGTCAATGTCTAGATTTAAGAGGGGACTCGCTGATGTTCTTGTGGCAACAGATGTAGCGGCAAGAGGAATAGACGTACCTGAAGTTGCACTTGTCATTAACTTTGACGTTCCACGTCAAGAGCTGATTTATTTTCATAGAATCGGAAGAACTGCAAGAGCAGGTGGTAAGGGCAAGGCAATAACTCTTGTTTCCTACTCTTCTATTGGGATTTTTGAGCAAATTAGAAAAATAACAAAAGTGGAAATGACAGACCTTAACAAGAAAATGGGAATTGAAATTAATGTCCCAGATCCTCTAAAAATCGAAGAGGGCCCACGATTTGTACGACACACTTCAAAACCAAGGTATTCATCTAAATTTTCTAGGTCAGGATCAACGTCAAGCAGATTTGGTCGAGAAGGCAGATTTCGAGGAAGACGGTACAACGGAAAAGGTCAACACCGTCCGCGAAATAATTGGTAAGTTACCATAAATAAAATACAACAAGCTTCCAAAACTTTGTTTCATTAAAATAGAATATTTATTGTAATTTAGTAGAGGAAACTAAGTAATTTTATTTGCTGTTCTGTGGATATGATATCCTTAGCTGTTAGTATATCAAGCAATTCTTTTAGTATTGCTTTCTCTTGTTCTGAGAATCCAGCAGCACCTGCAGTACCTGGTGGACCTGGTGGACCCTTTGATCCTTGTTCGCCTGGAGAACCCTGCGGACCTTTCGGACCAGGTTCACCTGCAGAACCTCTTGGACCTTGAGAACCTCTTTCACCTTGTAATCCTTGAATTCCTTGAGGCCCTTTTTCACCAGCTTGTCCTTGTGGTCCATTAGGACCTTTATCGCCTTGCGAACCAGGAACTCCTCTATTACCCTTATCACCTTGTGGACCAGGAATTCCAGTAAGACCTTTTTGACCTGTGGGGCCTTGTGGACCCTGTGTGCCTTTATCTCCTGGTGAACCTTGTTGTCCAGTAATTCCTTTTGATCCTGATAGACCCTGAACTCCTTTATCACCTGACTGACCTTGCGGTCCAGTAGTACCTTTATCACCTGACGGTCCTCTAAGTCCGAGGCCGCCTTTATCGCCTTTATCTCCTGGTGAACCTGTTATTCCTTTTGCTCCTTTCTCACCAGGAGAACCTTGTGAACCTAGTATTCCCTTATCGCCTTGGACGCCTTTATCACCAGTGGATCCCTTTTCGCCACGCGGACCTTGTGTACCCTTATCACCTTTATCGCCCTTGTCTCCAGTAATTCCTTTTTCTCCTGGAGATCCTCTCTCACCAGCAGGACCTTTGTCTCCAAAAGTACCAAGTGGGCCTTTAGATCCATTATCTCCAGGAAGACCTTGTGGACCTGTAACTCCTCTTTCTCCGGTAGAACCTCGAGGACCTTTTTCTCCACGTGGACCTATTTGTCCTCTCAGACCACTTTGACCACCAAGTCCTTTTTTACTAGCTGTACGTCGGGTCTCAGTTATTTCACTAGGTTCTTCAAATGTTTCTGGTTCTTTTTGATACATACTATCAAGGCTTTCTTGTGGAGTTTCTGGAACAGATTCGGCTTGACTTTCTGACATTAATTTTGCAACTTCAATCTTAATCGATGTATAAGTTGGCGAGAACTCATCTACTACTACAATGTAAACTGAGTCTAGATCAAAAACAGATTCAGGAATTGGATTTTTATCACTTCCAAGAATCTCGGTAAATTTTCCGTTCTTTACTGTTAGATGAAATTTATCACTCCAAAGAGAAGTGAAACTTTTATCCTCTATTTTTTTAGTAATAGGCTTGGTTTCACAAATTGAGATTTGTACCTCAAAAGTTCCTTCAGATTGCCTAAAAGGTGAGGTTCCTTCTACCTCTATCCTTTGCATCCGATCACTTGACACATCAATGATTAAAAGGCACGCTATTTTTGTATTTGCCAGACCTTATAGGAAGCATAATTAGTAACCCATGTAATTTTCTGAGAATAGTATTTATCTAGAAAAAAGACGGTAGTTCATACATGAAAAAGCTCTTCAGTAAAAAATCACTCAAAAAAGATAAGGAAACAAGTATTGTAGATGCAGACTATGCTAGAAACAAGTATTTCAAAAAAGGCATTAATTTCATGGCAGACGAAAAAATGGAAGACGCTTGTGAAACGTTTGAAATGGCACTCAGAATAGATCCTAATCACGTTGATTCACTCCTAAAGTTGGGCTATGCTCACTTCCATCTTGATGATTACAACAGCGCCATGAAAGCATATGATAGAGTACTGCAGATTGACGTTACCAACGCAGATGCTTGGAACCTCGAAGGACTGGTCTATTATGAACAAAAAAAATATGCAAAGGCTTTGGATTGTGTTGAAAAATCTATCGACTCAGAACCCACCTTCGGAATGGGTTGGTATAACAAGTCATGTTATCTTTCGTTATTGAATCAAGTGCCAGATGCAATAGATGCATTAAAACGTTCTATAGAAATAGATGTTAAAAATGCAAAAAGAGCAGTTAAAGATCCTGACTTTGTAAATGTCAGAGTAGAAGAAGGATTTAGAAGAATTGTGCAAGTCGTTGTTTTAGAATCTATACGACAAGGATACCATAACATGGGCCAAATTGTGTGGACTACTTTTCTTAGTAAAAAAGAAGTTGAAGATGCTACAAGAAAGTTGATACTGAAAGGGTTGATCACCGTGCATGAGAAAAGACAGGGTCTTCAAAGAGTACCAACGTGGGACTTGGTACCACAATTAGTCGATAAATTAAAGGCACAAAAGAGAGGGCTTCTTGGTCCTAAGAAAATAAGAGTTTCTTCCTCAATTAAGGAACTCAAAGAAGTGAGTGAAACAATTCAGTTGACAAAGATGGCAATAGAAAAAGGAGACGTTGAAGAAATTCTTACAAACTTCGAACAGTTTATTGATCCTGCAAAAAAAGGCTCACAAATGATCGACCACTTCTTTGAGGAACATCGTGACATAAGATTATACAAAATACGATTAAAGGAAAGAGGTTCTGACTATTTGAGCCTGAATAAGGACAAACTTTTAGAATTGCTTGACAAAATAGATTTAGGTATAACTAAAAAACTTCGTACTGAAATTACACAAAGCTAAATTTCATAGCATTTTACAAAAAGAATTCTTGTATTGTAATTTTCATTCTATATAATTAGAATATTAAACAATTGACATTTTTGGAACAAAGGATTGATTCTAGTTGTAATTATTTCCGGCTTCAAATCTTTATATTATTTGTGAGACGAAATTCGATTAATATGGATCATTCCAAATTAGATTATTCCAAGTCTGGAAAATTATCTGAAATTAAAATTAACTGGGCAAAACCAGAGGAAGTTGAAACATTTGCAAAAACGGTAAAACACTATCGCCAAGATAAGATTAGTCATGACGACTTTAGACGATTTAGACTGCAACATGGTGCATATGGAAGCAGAATGACTGAAGACTACAGTATGGTAAGAATTAAGATTCCTGCTGGAGAAATACACCCACGTCAACTAGAGAAAATTGCAGACCTGAGTGAGTACTACTCAATTGGAAGTGCCCATGTATCAACCAGGCAGAATATCCAGTTACATTGGGTTATCTTAGAAGATGTGTCAGAAGTAATGAGAGGACTAGCTGAAGTGGGTTTGACAACAAGAGAAGCATGTGGAAATACTGTAAGAAACGTTATGTGTAGTCCCTTGGCAAACGTCTGTCCAAATGAAGAGTTTGATCCAACTCCATATGCAATTGCTACTGCAAAGTTCCTATTGAGAAACCCATTATGCCAATCTTTGCCTCGCAAGTTCAAGATCAACTATACATGTTGTGATGACCACGGAATGGCAAGGATAGCAGATATCGGACTTATTCCACAACATAAGGAAATTGATGGGAAAATTAAGAAAGGATTCAAAGTTTTCTTAGGTGGTGGACTTGGAAACTGGTCTTCAGTAGGATACCAGCTGGAAGAATTTACACCTGAAGATGACTTACTTTACACTATACTTGCAGTGATTAAATTGTTTGATAGACTTGGAAATAGAAAAAACATGGCAAGAAATAGGTTGCGTTATCTAGTCAACGAAATGGGATGGGAAAAATTCAGGAGTATATTTCTGAAGAAAAGGCAAGTAACAAGGACTACACAGTCAATAATACACAAACTTGATGTTGATGACACACCACAAGAATATACTCCTCCAGTTGTTAGTGTAGAAACCTCCAGTACTCCAGCTGGTTACTCACGATGGTTAAAAACAAACACCCTGAAACAAAAGCAGGATGGATTTCGAGTTGTGTTTTTGGCTTTTGAAGCAGGTGATATTACGTCTAATCATCTTCGTATGATTGCACAAATAGCAAGAGAATTTTCTGCAGAAGGAAAGATAAGAAATGGATTCATCCAGAACATGGCATTAAGATGGGTTGCCGAAAGTGAACTTTCTAGACTTTATTCAAAACTAGTCGAAGTTGGTCTTGCCAAAACTGGAGCACTAACAATGGCATCACCAATAGGATGTACTGGTACTACTTCATGTAATCTTGCCATCACAAATTCGCATAGACTTGCAAAAGAAATTCAACGAAAATTCCTAGAACTAGGACTGGATAATGATGAAGCTCTCCAAGATTCAAGTATTAAGATCAGTGGTTGTCCAAATTCTTGTGGTCAACATGAGATCGCTACCATAGGGTTTTACGGTGGAGGAGGTCGTAGTGGAAAAGACATGTATCCCTTGTATACAATGCAGCTTGGTGGTAGGGCAGATGGAGAAGCTAGGCTGGGAGCAACATGTATCAGAATGCCTGCCAAAAGAGTGATTCCTGCGATACTGAAAATAATTGATGTATTCAAGTCCGAGCGAAAACAAAATGAGACTCTAAGTTCATGGATTCAGAAAATTGTTGAAGGTAAGGGTGAAACAAATGTAAAATCCGTACGTGATATCAAAAATATTCTTGAACCCCTTACCAAGGCCCCCCTCATCAAAGAAGATAAAGACTTTTTCATGGACTATGGAATTGGCGAAAGTTACCATGTAAAGACAGGTAAGGGCGAGTGTGCCGCTTAAATGGGAAAAAGTAATAGCACGACAATCGATGTAGATTCTTTAAGATCCTCCATCAGAGACAAGAGTGTTCGTGTTATTGATATAAGAAAAGAAGAAGAATACAAACAAGACCATATCCCAGGTTCTGTGAATCTTCCTCTAGCAACACTACTGTCTGATGACAGTCCTGAAAAAATAGTTCAGCTCGTTAACTCGTTTGGGATTGATGATGAAACTCCAGTAGTAGTCTATGATAACACCTTTGGAGCCCTTGCCTCTCGTGTGGCATGGACACTTGAATACATTGGACACTCTGATGTATCTTTGTTAGATGTGACCTTTGACACATGGAAGAAAATTTGTCTTGAAACAACACGAGAAATTAATGACTATCCAAAGAAAGAACATTCTATAAAATTAAGACCTGAAATACTTGCAACAGCTAACTATTTGGAAACTGCGAAAAAAAAGAATGGTTCTATATTAGTTGACAACAGAGAACGATTAAACTATCTTGAACAACATATTCCAGGAGCGATAAACATACCTTATCGGATGTTATCGTCTAGTGAAAAAATACTTAAGCCAAAAGAGGAATTAAAAAGACTTTTTCAAAACAGGAACATCTCATCTGACTCTGAATTAGTTACCTATTGTGGAAGTGTTGGTACTTTGTCTGGTCTTGGTTATTATGCACTAAAAAAAGCAGAAATGGGAAATACCAAATTATATGTACACTCATTCAAGGAATGGAAATCCTTAGAAAAACCAACAGAGACACAAGAAAGTGCTCACTATTGGGATCTATCCGCTGAATAATTAGATAATTTTTTTCAATATTGTTGGTAAACTTTTAATGTCCATCGCTAACGGAATGGTCTATGCAGAAAACAACAAGTGACCATGAACCACCAAAGATCTTTTCAGATGTAAGCGAGGCACAAGTTACAAGAGCTATTGTAGATGAATTTTATGCAGTTTTAACTGATAGAATCAATTCTGATGTAATAATTATTGGTGCAGGTCCAGCAGGCCTTACTGCTGGTAGGGAGCTTGCTACTATGGGGTTCAAGACTCTCATAATTGAGCAGAATAACTACTTGGGAGGAGGTTATTGGCTAGGTGGATACATGATGAACCCAGTTACTGTACGTGAACCAGCACAAAAGATTTGGGATGAATTAGGCATTCCATACAAAAAAGCATCGGAAGGACTGTATATTACACCAGGACCACACGCTGCTTCTAAGTTGATTGCAGCTGCTTGTGATGCAGGAGTTAAATTCCTCAATTTAACTAAATTTGATGATTTAGTTTTGAAAAACGGACGGGTGTGCGGTGTTGTAGTGAATTGGATGCCAGTCTCTGCACTTCCACGAAATATTACTTGTGTAGATCCCATTGCTTTGGAATCAAAAGTTGTAGTTGATGCATCAGGTCACGACTCTGTAGCAGTGAAGAGACTTGTTGACAGAAAATTGGTGGAATGGAAAGGTATGGATCCAATGTGGATCGACAAGGGTGAGAACTCGGTGGTACATAAAACTGGCGAAGTATATCCTGGTCTTGTAATAGCTGGAATGACAGTCACTGAAACATATGGCTTGGCAAGAATGGGCCCCACCTTTGGTTCCATGTTATTATCTGGCAAAAAAGCTGCTGAAGTTGTAGCTTCAAAAATTAAAGAATTACAAAATTAATTTAACATCGTAACTGAATTTGAATAAAAGTAGATAACTTCTCAAGATTATCTTTCATAGTTGAAGATTTCCAAACTATTTCTATATGATGAACCATCTGTACCAGAAATTGATTTAGAAAATTTATCTAAATTTATAAAAAAATCATTCAACATTGATGTTGAGATAAGAAAAAATATTTTCAATTTTTTTACTTTTCCAAAAAATGAAATTTGTAATCAACTTGCTTCTTGTAGGATTTTTGATACTAGAAAGCCATTTGAGAGGCATATGCCTTCTCAGGAGGAGATAGATTTTGAGATGAAAACAATCACGGATAGTAATTTGTTGAAAAATATTATAATGTATGATGGATTTGAGTTTCAAAGGATCGTTTCATTTTTAATTCCTGAAAACGAACGTATTATGAATAATTTTCATCTCATAATCACGAATAAACTCACCTGTACGTATGATAATCGTGACTATAGATATCATGGTAGGGCAGTCATATGCTCGAATCCATCTATAATATCCACAACAGGTATTGTTGAAGCTCCCGCAAAGCCAAAAGAATACTATCGTCATTTAATGTTAAACATGCTGCAAGGTCTGAATGTAGAGAATGCTAAAAAGAAATTTCATGGAACTTATCTTGATTATCATGACTCAAAATTATCACGCGTTATAGAGGGATATGCAATGCAGGCAACCTTTTATTTTCTGACAGGAGAAGCATTTTGCGAATCTAAAGAATGCAGACTTCACAATGCACACTGGCAACAAGATTTATTGTACTCACAAATTAAAATAGGGAAGTTATGTCATCGACACGAGCAAATTCTTCAACAATTATTGTGTGAATAATTTAAATTAATCCAGAAAGGAGAGCGATTATGCAAGTCGAACAGAAAAAAGAAGAATCTGAAAAACCTGTTGAAAAAAAGCTGAAGTTTGACATAATCATCATAGGCGCTGGTCCAGCAGGTTACACGGCAGGCATTTACTCTGCACGTGCAAAACGTGACACTTTGATTATATCAGGAATTTTGCCTGGTGGTCAGTTAATGAATACAACTGAAGTAGAAAATTACCCTGGTTTTGAAAAAGGAATATTTGGTCCTGAACTGATGATGACAATGAAAAAGCAGACAGAAAGAATGGGTGCTACCATTGTAGATGACGAAGTAGTAAATGTCGATTTCACGCATAAGCCTTTCAAAGTTCTTACACCCTCTGAAGAATACGAATCAGAAGCAGTAATAATTTGCACTGGTGCAACCCCAAAAAAACTCAGTATTCCAGGCGAGCAAGAATTTAGTGGTAAGGGTGTATCGTATTGTGCTACTTGTGATGGACCCTTCTTTAGGAATTTAGAACTTGCAGTTTCAGGTGGTGGTGATTCCGCAATGGAGGAGTCCACATTTCTAACAAAATTTGCTAGCAATGTGCATTTAATTCATAGGCGTGATAAGTTACGAGCCAGTAAAGTTATGCAAGAACGTGCATTCAATAATCCAAAGATAAAATTTCATTTTAACAGCAGCATAGTAGATATAAAAGGTGACCAAAAGGTGCAAGAAGTCACTCTACTGGACAATAAAACAAATGAAAAACAAAAGTTGCAAGTTGGAGGTGTCTTTGTTGCAATCGGACATGACCCTAACACTAAGATATTCCAAAATCAAGTTGAGCTCGATGAAAATGGTTACATTGTGCAAAAGAAAAATACAATGACTAGTGTTGATGGTGTCTTCTCAGCAGGTGATGCACATGATCATAGATATAGGCAGGCAGTAACTGCAGCTGGTTTTGGTTGCATGGCTGCAATAGATGCTGATAGGTATCTTACTGAAAAAAGTACAGAATAATATGAGGTTATTTCACCTTTTTTATTGAAAACTCTAGGTCTTTGTCTTTTTTCTCAATACCAAGAAGTTGATGGCCAGTTCTATTAACCCATCCTGTGATATCTTCTTCAGATGCAGGATCATCCGCAATTACCTTCAACACTTCGCCAACTCCCATCCTTTCCATTTCAATTTTTGTTCTAAAAACAGGTTCAGGACAAAACAATCCTCTCATATCGATTGTTTTTTTTGTACTTTCATTTGACATCTTTTCTTACCTGCGAATCTCAATCGCTTTTTGTTATATTAAAATCTATTTCAAATTAGATGAAGCTCAGTAGTTATTGTAAAACTTTTTTTATCAAAATAAAGCCATCTTCAACATTGTAGTTAGATTACGATCATACAAAATTGATGGGTCATAATCCTTGAAATTATCTGAATAGGTCTTCTGGTTTTGGTCTCACGAGTTCCTTCACTGAACTATCAGATTGATTAAATTTGTAATCTCGAATTATTGCTATAGGGGAATCCAGATTTTTTCCCATAACTAATTCAGCTGCAGAACAAAGCTCATCTGCAATTGCAATAGCAGTGACTTTCATGGTTCTACCATACGTATCTTTGGTGCCTTCGTAATCAAGAATTGATGAAATTTTCGCTATCCCTATGGCAATATTTGTTTGACCCATTCTGAAGGGCCTTCCAAATGTATCAGCTATAATGACAGCTACTTCCTTTCCAATTTTTTCTTTTATCTCTTGGCTTAAATTGTTAGCAGATGTATCTGGATCACGAGGCAACAAGGTAACAAAACCATTTTTCACGTTACTTTCATCTACTCCTGCGTTTGCGCAAACAAAACCATGGATCGTCTCTACTATGATGATACCATTCTCCATTCTTACTATACGGCTAGTTTGTGAAAGAATAACTTCGATGACTTTTGGATCTTTATCGTATTCTGCAGCAATACCTGTAGCAAGAACTGATGGAATTACCTTTTCTAGGTTTACTTGATATCCTTCTTGTTTTGAAATAATCTTTTGAGCTACAATCAAAATATCTCCGTCATGAAGTTCTGAATTTGATGTCGAATTTAGTATAAGGTCAGTTAAACTGTCATTCTTTTCTACGTTTTTTGAAATTTTAATTGGAATAATTTTAATTGACATCAGTTTTTTTTCGTAATAGATCGTTTAAAATGATCCGTTTTACGCAATAGTTGGTACTTGTAAATTCGTCTTGTAGTGTTTGTTGATTATGTCAATTAGCAGCGACAAATCTTTCTGCTCCAAAGTAACTGTTGCCAAGTCTTTTACAACATCTTGTGCTCTAAACGCAATTCCAAGCTCGCATATATCAAAAAGAGTTATGTCATTTGCTCCATCAACAACTACCACAATGTCCTTTTTGTCTTGCTTCCATTCGTCTATCTTGATATTAGCTGATTTGGCCTTGTCAGAATCTACATGAATTGTTACACCATCTAACTTATCATCCTTAAAAATAAGTTCATTTGAAAAAACATGATCCAGACCAAGCTCTTCCTTGAGTCTGTCTGTAATTATAGTAAATCCGCCTGATACCGCCATGAGTTTCCATCCTGCACTCTTGAGTGCACGACATACCTCTTTTGCACCAGTCATTATTGGGAGTGAATCAGCAACTTCTTTGCATGTTCCATAATCTATGCCTTTTAGTAGATCTACACGTGACTTGAGACCTTCTTCCCAGTTTATTTTGCCTTGAATTCCTTTTTTTGTAATTTCCCAGATTTGATCCTGCTTATCTAATTTTTCAGCAAGCAGGGGAAGATACTCGGCGTCAAAAAGCACACCCTCAACATCAAAAATAACTAGCAATACCTTTACGCTTTTGACAGATAATTGCTGATTATATTAAGTTTAAGTGGTTTGTACTAGAAAAAGATCGTTATCAATAAATCATAGACATTACAAAATGAAACATGGGAGAACTTCCGCATAAATATGAAGTGGATATTCAACCTGCTGAAAAAGCTTTCAAGATTCCAGATGATGTAAAGACTGAACTAAAGTCTTCTGGAATGATGGATGAGAAAGGTAAATTGAAATTAAAAGGCGTCAGTCCCAAAATGTTAAAACGTATGAAACTAGAAAAGGTGGATTGCCCTGTCTTAAAAAAAGATGTTGGGTTTGTCCAATGTTTTGTTTGCCCAAATTTTCAAAGTAGAGTAATTGGCAAAGTTCTTTGTAAGGGCGACCCACTCTGACAAAAAAACTCATTAGTACACTTCGTTAAAGGAAGGTAAATTGAGTAAAGAAGTAGGTATTACCGTTTCAAAAAATGAAAATTTCAGTGAATGGTACACTCAGGTTGTATTAAAGGCAGAACTTGCAGACTATGCCCCTGTCAAGGGTCTAATCGTTCTAAGACCCCATGGATATGCTATTTGGGAAGCTATCAAATCGTCTTTAGATGAGAAGCTCAAAAAATCTGGTCACGAAAATGGCTTCATGCCCATTTTGATACCAGAGTCGTTGCTTAGTAAGGAAAAAACTCATTTCAAAGGATTCAATCCTGAAGTATTCTGGGTAACTCATTCTGGTGAAAACGAACTAGGAGAAAGACTTGCGTTACGTCCTACTTCTGAAACGCTTGTAAATTCACTCTACTCAAAATGGATAAAAAGTTGGAGAGATTTGCCTTTAAAAATCAATTTTTGGAATTCTGCCCTTAGAGCAGAAATAAAAGCTACAAAACCGTTCCTTCGAACTTCAGAATATTTGTGGCAGGAAGGACACACTGTACATTCTACTGAAGAAGAAGCTGAACAAGAAGTAATGGATATTCTGGAAATCTACAAGAAAACTATTGAAGAAGAGTTGGCTATTCCTCTAATTACAGGAAAGAAAAGTGAGAATGAAAAATTTGTTGGTGCCGTTTACACTAATACAATGGAGGCAATTATGCCAGATGGAAAGGGTCTACAGATGGGAACTTCGCACTTTCTAGGTCAGAACTTTGCTAAACCATTTGAAGTAAAATTCCTCGACAAGAATAACGTAGAGAATTACGGTTGGCAGACATCATGGGGAGTATCATGGAGACTGATTGGAGCCATGATCATGGTTCATGGTGATGATAGGGGTTTAGTTATGCCACCGAAAGTAGCTTCAATTCAAGTCGTAATTGTACCCATTTACTATTCTGGAGACGACAGAAAAGATATAATCGCAAAAGCTGATGAAGCTCAAAAAAGGTTGCAAGAAAAAAAAATCCGTGTACGTGTAGACAAAAGAGACGAACTGACACCAGGTTTCAAATTCAATGAGTGGGAGATGAAAGGTATTCCTTTACGAATTGAAATTGGGCCAAAAGATCTCGCAAAAAATAAAGTTGTTTTAGTAAGACGAGATACCCAAAAGAAAACAGATCTTCAGTTTGATAAAATCGACACTGTAGTTGCTTCGACTTTAGATGAAATACAGAAAAACCTGTTTGATAATGCTAAAAAAATTCTAAAAGAAAAAACCACTGAAGTGGATGATTATGAAGATTTTAAAACTCAGCTCGAAAAAGGCATGTTTTTGAAGGCGCCATGGTGTGGAAACCAGAAATGTGAAGAAAAAATAAAGAACGAAACTGGGGCAGATATTCGAGTAATTCCATTTAACAGTGAAAATACAGAATCCAAGTGTGTCATTTGCAAATCTTCTAGTGAAGTAATCGTCATTTTTGGTCGCGGATATTAGAAAATTATCTCCGAAAGTGTAATATTTCGTTCATTCATTGGGTTGATATCTTGGCTACCCTTTCCAAGGAAACTCTTTCTGGAAATCTTGTTAAGCAATTCAAAAAAACCAGAGCCCAAACCTTAGAGCTAGTCAAAACATTAGAGAAGGATGACTATGTGGTGCAGACAGCGCCTTATATGAGCCCCCCAAAATGGCATATAGGTCATGTTAGTTGGCTTTTTGAAATTTTGCTAAGCAAAGCACTAAGCAATTATGAATTTTATTCAGAAGAATTTTCAAAATATCTAAACTCCTACTATCATCAATTTGGAGAGCCTCATGAAAAAGCAAAAAGAGGTATTATTTCAAGACCGACAGTTGATGAGGCGTTAGAATATTTTAATACAATTAGTGATCGTGTAATTAATTTTCTTGAAAACAATTCGCCTAACAAAGAAGTTTCAACACTATTCACAATGGGAATAAATCATGAATACCAACATCAAGAACTCTTAGTGTATGATTTACAGCATCTTCTTGCTGACGGATACAGGCCAGTACAAAAAAATCCACAACCCACAACAGGTTCCATGGAACAAAAATCAATCAAGATAGAAGGTGGATTATACAATTTGGGTTATTCAGGGAGTGACTTTTGTTACGATATAGAACTACCAGAACACAGAGTTTACTTGAATAACTACAAGATTGATGCCTTTCCAGTCACAAATCAGGAGTATGTTAAATTTATTGAAGATGGATGTTATCAAGACTACAAGTATTGGTTATCAGATGGTTGGGATGTTGTAAAAGCAAACAAGTGGGAGGCACCCATGTACTGGGAAAAAGAAAATGGTAAATGGATTATTCATGACTTTCTTGGAAAAAGAAATATCAATCCTAATGAACCTGTATGTCATGTGAGTTTTTACGAAGCTGATGCTTATTCAAAATGGACTGGCAAGAGATTACCAACTGAAGCAGAATGGGAAAAGGCAGCATGTTGGAACAAAGAAAAACAAACAAAAACCATCTTTCCATGGGGAAATGAATTACCAATTGAAAACAAAGCGAACTTGCTAGAATCATACATCTGGGCTTGTTCTGAAATAGGCTCTTATCCTGAAGGTAAAAGTCACTATGGCTGCCATCAGATGATTGGTGATGTTTGGGAGTGGACTTGTTCTGAGTTTACGGGATATCCTGGATTCAAAACTGGATTTTCGGAATATAATGACAAATGGTTTTCAAATCAGAAGGTATTGCGCGGAGGTTCATTTGGTACTCCTAAATTATCTATACGATCAAGTTATAGGAATTTCTTCAGATTAGATGAGAGATGGATGCTTTCCGGCATTAGATGTGCTGAGAGAGTTTAGCTTTAGATAGCAATACAACAGCAAAATGATGGTTTTCGTCCTGCCATAATTTCGTAATTTTAAAACCAACTTCATCAGCCAACTGCTCAATCTGGGATATAGAATATTTGTATGAATTTTCAGTATGAATAAGCTCGCCTTTTTTGAAATCTAGAGATAGATCCAAGTCAGAGATGTGAACCTTTTGTTCGGTTTTAGAACGTAGGTACATCTCCATTCTACTTTTCTTTTCATTAAAAACTGCATAATGTTCAAAATTTTGAAGAATGAAGTTAGCTCCAAGCTCTTCGTTGATTCTTGATAGGAGGTTTAAGTTAAAATCTGCAGTAATATGTTGGGAATCATCATATGCAGATTCAAGTATTTTTTTATCTTTAACTAAATCAAGACCGATTAAAAAAAAGTCATTGTCATTCATTGTTGAATGAATTTTTTCGAGAAAATCTCTTCCAGAATCAGCATCAAAGTTTCCAAAACTAGAGCCTAAGAAAATAATCAACTTTTTTTGTTCATCAAAAGTTTGAATGAATTCAAGCCCTTTTTCATATCTGTCAATTATGCCCGTAATGTACAGGTTATCATATTGTTGGAGAAGTGAACGAGAACTTTCTTTGATGATATTTGATATATCAATTGAAAAATATTCAACTTCCTCTTGACTTTGACACAGGATATCTAGAATTTTTCTTGTTTTAGTAGAACTGCCACTGCCAAATTCAACTAGTCTATAGTGTTCTTTAAGATACTTTGATAGCTCACTAGTTAGTCTACTTAAAATTGAAATTTCAGTCCTAGTCAAGTAATATTCTGGTAACTCACATATTTTTTCAAAAAGTTTGGAGCCTCTGTCATTATAGAGAAATTTTGGATGAATGTGTTTTTGTTTTTGAGTGATGCTATGAGCAATTTCACTTGCAAAATTTTGTAATTTTATACTATAGTCTGGAATTAAACATCTAAATTTAGGATTAACTAGAATCTGCTTGTAACCTGAAATACGTGTTGTTTTGTGAGTCAAGATGATGGTGTAAAATCTTTTACTTTAAATTTCTTGTGCATACTTTGGAATGATTGGTTCTATGGTATGGATTTCTTGATATACTTTAAGCAATAATTACTTGCGTTGGACGAAATTCTTTCAGTACAAAATTTACGAAAAATTTTTGTAAAAAAACAGATTTTTAGTTCAAAAACTTCTGTGGTAAGAGCAGTAGATGATGTGTCTTTTTCTGTAAAAAAAGGAGATGTGTTTGTACTAGCTGGTGAGTCGGGTTCTGGAAAGACTACTATTGCTAGACTTATTTTAAAAGCAATTCCAGCAGATGAAGGAAAAATCATCTTCCAAGGAGAAGAAATAACAGATGACGAAAAGAGTTTGAAAAAAATTAGAATGCAGTGTCATATGATTCAGCAAGACCCATACTCCTCCATAAATCCTAGAATGAAAGTTTCAGAAATAATTTCAGAACCTCTAGAAATTCACAACGTGGGTACACAAAAGGAGCGAGAAAAAGCTGTAATTGATGCATTACGTGAGGTTAGACTAGAACCTCCAGAAGAAATTGTAAAAAAATATCCGCATATGCTCTCAGGTGGACAAAGGCAACGAGTAGTCTTAGCAAGAGCCCTGATACTAAAGCCAAAATTGATTATTGCTGACGAGCCTGTCTCTATGTTAGATGTTTCCATTAGAGCAGAGATCCTAGAGCTAATGCAGGAATTACAAAATAAACATGGAATTTCATACATTTACATCACTCACGATCTTTCAACTGCAAGGTATGTTGGTCAGAAAATTGCCATTATGTATATGGGCAAAATTGTAGAAACAGGACCGATTAACGATGTCCTTTTGCATCCAAAACATCCTTACACCCAAGCATTAATCGATGCAATCTCAGAGCCTGATCCTGATAATCGATTTAAAGAAAAGAAGATCAGAATAAACGAACCACTTGATATTGATGTGTATCAAGGTTGTAGATTTCGTGCTAGGTGTCCTTATGCCATTGAGAAATGCAAAGAAGATCCTCCTCTTGAGGAGATAGACGGCAACCGTAAAGTCTCGTGCTTTGTTAAATTAGAATAATCTATGATGCAATAGATGGCATTCGTTTATCTTGGTATGTGACAATGTGAGAAACTCCGTGTTTTGGATAAACACCGTAAATGAGTTTAGCTTTTTGAACCATGGTATCTTTTAATGAGACCATTATGAACTGGCTTCCTTCTGCTCTCTGTTCGATTATCTTGGCTAATCTTTCTGAATTAGGACCATCAAGGTGTGCATCAATTTCATCGAAAAGATAGAACGGTGATGGTTTCAACTTTTGTAAAGCCAACACAAAGACTGTTGCGGCCAACGTCTTTTCGCCTCCACTTATTGAGGTAGATTCTCTTTTTGGTTTATTTGGGAATTGAATAAGATACGAAATTCCTGATGCAAAAATATCATCTTCATTTTGAAGTTCAAGCCATGCTTGTCCACCAGTCATGATGTTGAATGCTTCACGGATTTCCTTGTCAACTTTGTCATATGCTTCTAAGAAAGTTTGACGTTTTTCTTTTTCAATTCCTTCTATGAATCTGACTATGGAGTTTCTTTCTTGTTCTAACTCATTCTTACGTGTAGATGATAAACGATAGCTATCAGAAACTTCAACAAATTTTTCTGGTGCGATTGTGTTAAGGTATCTGGCCAGTTTTTCTTTTTCAGCAATTAACGGTTTTAAAATGAAATCTGCATCAAATGATTCTATAGTGTCATCATAACCATAAGAAGCAAGTATCTTCATTAGTTTTGCTTCTTCTTCTTGATGGTCTCGAATATCACGAGAAAGAGAATCAGATTTTCTATCATGGGTGCTGATTTCTGATGTAAGGACTCTGTCTTGATCATTAACGGCTTTCAATTTATCATCAAATTCCTTTATGATAGAAACAGAACTTCCAGACGAAGAAATGAGTTCCTGTTCTTTATCTCTTAACGGGATTAGTTCTGCTTCTGCAGTTTCCTTTTCCTTAACTAGAGATCGGAGATTTCTTTCAAGATCAGTCTTTTCATGATTTAGTGAGGACCTTTCTTCTCCCAAAGTTCTAATTTTAGATTTGAGTGTATTTTCCTCACTTGTAATGGATGTAAGTTCAGATGATTTTTCTCTATCTTCTGCGGAAGCAGCAGACAATTGTTTATCAAGTACAACCTTCTTCTCATTTATACTACGAAGCAAGATTCCTATACGATCCTGCTTTTCCTCGGCATAATTTGATTTTGTAAGGGAAATTCTTTCTTCAAGAGATGAAATATAGGATTCAAGCTTTGCTGATTCTGTAGATAGTCTATCCTTTAGTCTTTGAAGATGTGAATTACGTGAAGAAAGCTGCCTTGTGATCCTAGAAATAGAAACTATCTTGGCTTTTCCTTCGGAATAACTTAGATCTACATTAGCAAGGCCAATCTCGGATAGATGCAATCTACGTAGAATTACTCTGCTAGTTACTTCTGATTTTTTAAGTTTAGATTTTTTCTTTTGTATGAAATTTCTTAACAGTTCTAATGACTGCTTTAGTCCTTCGATCGAAGTGCTAGTTGAGATCACTTTGGTTAGATTAGAAATCTTGGAGTTAATGTCAACAATAACTGCATTTGTTTTTGCTTCAATGAATTGACCATCAAGAGTTACTGTTCTATATCCTGATCGTGAGAACTTGAGAGCTGTATCTTTTGAATCTACTAGAATGACATTTCCAAAGATAAAGTTCTTTAGAGAATCCAATTTTTTATCACATTTTACAAAGTCCGACAGTAAACCTAGTACTCCTGGCTCTTTAGGTGCTGAGAGATTAAAGTTTGGAATTGCATCCAATGGAATTATTCTCAGTTTGGGTAGATTCTTCTGCTTGGCAAATTCTGATAGTTCAATGAGTGTTGTAAAATCTTTTACAACGAAAGCCTTTACCCAATCGGAACCTGCAGCCAGAATTGCCCTCTCATACTTTTTGTCCCAGGAAATCATCTCATAGACAAGACCTTGTATGCCAAGTGTTACAGAATCTTCTTTAAGTTTAGCTATAGAATAGTCTTCATGCATAATTTGTTTAACAATACGAACCTTCGCCTCGAATTGTGCTGCTGCCTTTGTTGCTTTTTCTAAAATTAATGAGGTATCGTCAATGTCTTTCTCAATCCTCTCTTGAATTTCTATTCGTTTCGAGTGTCTCGATTTTAGTTCTTTAATCGCTGCGTGATGATCCATCTTGATGTGCTCTAGTTTTTGAATTAAATGTTGTAATCTCTCAGCTTCAGCTTGAAGGGTTACATCTTTTTCTGTATTTATTTTTATTTTTTCTATGATTCCATTTACGTTTGATTGATTTTCTGATAGTGTAAGTCTTACACTGTTTAATTTTGTAGATAGTGAGCTAATTCTTCTATCTACTTCTGTTTTCTTTGTAGCTACTTGTGATTGTTCACGCAAAGTTCCGCTTCTTTCAGAATCTACTTGTGATAACTCTTCACTTGCAATGCGTCTTGTTTCGTGAATAGACTTGATAGTTTCTTTAAGCTGAATAATTTGTGGTTCTAGAGTTGATCTTTGTTGTTGTAATGATTCGAGTTCAGTATTGACTGTTGGTAATCTAGAATCAATTTGTTCCATTCTTCGTGTGTCTGTTGCTATTACGCTGTTTGATTTTTCATAAACCTGCATTGCGTTTGACAATTTAGATTCTAGTTCGGCCTTGGCTTGGTTGTATTCATTCACTTCTTTCATAAATGCCGCTTTTTGTTTTTCCAGTTCTTTGATTTCTTTTCTTATTTCGGTCCGATGTTCCTCTATTTTTTTAGATTCAGATGATATGGCGTGCAAATTCTTATCTTTTGACTCCTTTTCGACCCTAATCGTGCGTATTTTGTTCGAGGCTGCGATTGCGTTGAATCTGCCTAATTCCCGTTCTACGAGGTCATGCCTCATCTTCAGGTTCCTTTCTGCCTCAAGTTCATCAATCCTCTTTTTGACCTCATCCATTCTGGCTAGGGCAATTTGGAGCATGCGGTCAGCATCATCGAGTTGCTTCATGGATTCGTCCTTTTTTTCATCAAAGTAGGATAATCCTATTAGATCCTCTATTGTCTTTCGCTTCTCTTCAGGAGAAAATTCTGAAATTCTGGTAACTGTTCCCTGCTGGACTGCATTTAGTGGATGGATGTTAGCATTTGCTACTTCGAGTAATTCTTGAATATGACCACGCTGGCTCTTTTTTTGATTCAAATAATACATGTTATCACCCTTATCGTCCATCTCACGAGTAATGGTAACCGTGTTAGAATCGATTGGGAGCTTTCTATCAGTATTATCCAAATGAACGCTCACTCGTACTATCTTTGGACCGTGGTGTCCTCCTTCAACGTCGTGTATGAGTGCACGCAACTTATCGACTCTCAGTACTGTGGGCTTGTTTTCACCAAGTGCGAACATGATGGAGTCAAGAATGTTACTCTTACCAGAGCCGTTTGGGCCAGAAATAGATACTAGACCACGGTCAAAATTTACAATAGTATTTTTAAATCCAAATGACTTGAATCCAAATATCTCCACCTTACGTATGTGTACCAAGCAAATATTTGTCTGTGAATCTTCAATAATGAACTACTAACAAGTTTAATTGACAAACTAGGCAAACAATTGTTCTAATAGATCGGAA
>JAEHKU010000003.1:0-1696 GCA_016838825.1 Nitrosopumilales archaeon
ATCCGTTATCCGTAAATTTTTGAATTCTATTGTTATTAGGATCAGAAACATAGACATTGCCATCAACATCTGTGGCTATACCACGTGGTGATAGAAATTTTCCATCTTCTGTTCCACTTGAACCAAATTCTAAAAGAAATTCTCCATCAGATGTAAATTTTTGTATTCGACTATTTCCAGTATCCGTAACGTAAACAGAACCATCAGGACCTATTGCAATTCCTTGTGGTAACAGAAATTGACCTTCACCTTGTCCAGCATTTCCCCATGTAGTAACAAAGTGTCCAATTGTATCAAATTTCTGAATTCGGTTTAGTTGATTATCAACAACATAAACATAATTTTCATAAACTGCTATTCCAGATGGACCATTAAATTCACCGGCACCTGATCCGCGCATTCCCCATGCATAAAGATAGGTTCCATCATTGTCAAATTTTTGGACTCGCATATTTCCAAGATCAGTAACGTATACTTGGCCTACTGAATCAACTGCAATGCTTTGGGGTGATGCAAAATAGCCCGGTTTCAGAAGACCCTGCGTACCCCACTGAGTGAGATATTTTGGTTGTATCTGAGCCTCAGAATATTGAATTAGGGTTCCAGATAGAAAAATCACTACTAGGCCCAATACTACGATGGGAAACCCATTCACAGCCTAAAAATTACAAGATTCTCAAAAGATCTTAGAAGTTAGTAAATATTGTAGATTTTGTCAATTTTTGGCCCGATTAGAAGGGCTTGTTTACTTCCTTCCTAAAGACGTAGCTTGCTAGCGCCACCATAACACCAGCAAATACTAGTAATATTCCAAGTCCCATAATCAACGATATGTCTTGTGTGACCCCCGACATCATCTCCCGAATCATAAGTATTGCATAAGTTGCAGGATTTAGACTGGCCAAAGTTGCAAGCCAAGTTGGCATAAGTTCAAGTGGAAATAATGCAGGACTTAACATGAAAAGTGGCATTCCAAGAAAGTTGATTATTCCCCAAAACGTTTCTTGTGACTTTGCAGTTGCTGCAACAGTGACAGAAATGCCAGAAAATCCAAGCGAAAATAAAATTACAATTCCCATAATAGGAGCAATCATCAAGTAGTTGTGAAATGTAACTCCAATAGCTATGGCTATTCCTAAAACAATGCTTGCTTGTAGTGCTGCAATTAATGATATTGCAAGCATCTTACCAAGAGCTATAGACGATCGTGAAATTGGTGCAGTCAGCACCTTATTCATGAATCCATAACGTCTGTCCCATAACGTGTTTACTCCACCAAATATGCTTGTGAAGATTGCAGTGAGAATTATTACACCAGGTGCCATGAATTCGATGTATGAACCATCAAAACCTACAGATTGAATTAGTGGTTGTGTACCTGCAAATGTATTTCCAATAACTATAATCCAAATAGCAGGTTGAATGAGTCTTACAAGTACTCCTGTTCTTGATTTACGATATCTTTTCATCTCCCTCCAAAAGATAGAATACGTATCGAAAACTGACATGCTCAACTTCTAGGCCACCTCATCTTTTCATGCTTTTTTCCTCTATCATAATCACCAATTGGCTCATCACGAAGATCTCTGCCCGTGTACGAAATAAATACGTCATCAAGAGTTGGCTGACTCTGAGAAATAGAGTTTATTTGAACTTCAAGATTTGAAGATATTTCAAAGATTAATGGTATTACCAT
>JAEHKU010000003.1:1706-66442 GCA_016838825.1 Nitrosopumilales archaeon
CCTTTGACGAAAATACTGTTACATCTTTTCCGTTAATGGTTATATCACTAACAAGATCTATCTTTCTTATTCTTGAGAGTAGTTCTTCCTTTTTCGAGTCAGCATCAACGGAGAATACCACTCTTTCATTTCCTAAAGCTTGTTTAAGTGAGATGGGTGAATTTGTGACTTTGATTTTTCCATAATCTACGATAGAAATGGTCTCACACAGCCTATCTGCTTCTTCCATGTAATGGGTGGTCAGAAAAATAGACATTCCAAATTCTTGATGTATTTTTTTGATATAATCCCAGATCTTGAATCTTGTTTGAATATCAAGTCCAAGTGTTGGCTCGTCCAAGAAAAGAACTTTGGGTCTGTGTAATAGTCCCCCTGCAATGTCTAGTCTTTTGCGCATTCCACCAGAATATGTTATGACTGCATCATTTTGTCTATCTGATAGCTCGACTAAATCTAATACTTCATCTATCCGCTTTTGCGTTAATTCCTTAGGCATATGGTAAAGCCGAGCTTGAAGTTGAAGATTCTCTCTAGCTGAAAGGTATTCATCAGCCGTTATCTCTTGTTGTACGTAACCAATATTCTGTCTAACTTTCTTTGCTTGTGATGCTACGTTATATCCAGAAACATATGCACTTCCAGAAGTCAGTTTGAGAAGTGTTGTGAGAATCATAATTGTAGTACTTTTACCTGCTCCATTTGGTCCAAGAAAACCAAATATTTCTCCTTCTTCCACTTTTATTGAAACTTTATCGATTGCCTTTAGGCCTGAATTGTAAATTTTTGAGAGCGATTTTGTTTCTATTGCATACAACGATCAAAAAGTGTTCTGTGTATTATAAAATGCTAACATGAAGGGTGCCTATTTGATAATACAAAATGAAAAAAAGTGTTATGACTTATTCAGATTTTTTGAATTCTGCCTTTGTTATCTTCAGGATAACTTTTTCACCGATTCCAGAGATTTCTGATTTGGATATTATCTTGGAATGCATAACGCGGTCCGAAATCTCTATTGATTCGATTATGTTTGTATCGGGAACCCGGTGAATTCTTTTTATTTTTCCAATTTTGTGTCCATCAATGTCAACTACCTCAATACCTTTCCTTACAGGTGCAGTGCTTAGCAAGAGGGTCTCATCAGTAAATCTGTCGATATAATCACGTGGTACAAAAAAATCATTGCGAAATCCATGATGAGCTGTTACACCAGAAACTTCTAATGTTTGTGGGTTGATATGAATATGCTTAACTTTCCCAAATTCTATACCTTCTCTATCAACAATTTTTTTTCCTGTAAACATATCTGCCGTCATGTGGTTAGATTTTACTTCCTCTAATTGTGTTGCCACGAACAAACCTTCTAGATTTGGTTTATTGAATATGGTATCAGAGTTTTCAATCCATGTGGTTAAATTCTTTCATTCAGATATTATAGCACATTATAGACAGGTATCACTAGAAGCTACACTATGTGAACAATCGTGGTAACTCCTCGTTTATCAGTTTCTTGACCATCTTTAGTCTCTGATACTATAACGGTAAATGAAATGATGGTACGTGGTTTGCATTCTTGTGCATTTAGCTTCAGATGAATATCCATCAAATCATATTCATCTTCAGGAATAACAGTTTCATCAAAGAATGCATTACCAGTAGTTTCTATACGGAATCTTTGATCTTTTTGATGCCTTCCAAGTTTTGTTTTGCGTCCTTCTCTTCCAGCTGCTTTTATGTTAATGTCAATAATTCCAGCCTTTGCCATAGTATATCCTGACATTTTATTCACGAAAACACCAATCTGAAAAGGCTGACCAGCAGTACTTTCTGCCATCTTTTGAATACCATCGTTCATGACAACATCTATTCCTTTGATCGTAGTAGCGACTTTGGCAATCCATTCATTTGTCTTTTCTATTGTTGCAGCAATTTGGCTTCGTCTCTTTTTGTCCTCATCTGACGGTAGTTTGTAGTAATCAACCCAAGCAAGGTAGTCACTGCTTATGTCTTTGATAAAATTTATGCAAGTAACTTTGTAATCATCTTCGCTTTCTGCCATCTCTGAGCCTGAGTCAGTCGAAGAATCACCAGTATCAAGTGGAAGTGCCATGACTTTGTATGATACAGACATGTAAAAAACATAATCTGAATGAATATAACTTAAAATCTATTACTTCATTTTATGATCTTCAGTACTATAACACAAGAGCTTCAAAAAGAATTAAAAACTAATATGCCACAGATTCGATTTCTTCTTAAAAAAAATCCAGCAATGGGATACACCAAAATTACAGAAATTGGAAATAATGTAGGGAGAAAGTATAACATAAAATTATTAGTTAATTTCCCAGAAAAAGAAAAAATCAATGATTTTGATTCGTATGGAACACAAGATCTAAGTATGATAATTGACCAGCAAAAAAAGAATTTTCCTATTGAACGAATTCTCATAAAAGAAAAAGCAAAGGAGTTATTCAATGATGCAAAAGTTGAAGATGCTTACATGTATGAAGGAAAGGAAGGTGTCAAGGTGTTTTTTGAAAAAGGTAGAATAGACATACTTCCACATTCTCTTCACATATGGTGTAAATTCACTGATAAAGTAACTGAGTTTTGTGATTGGCTTTTAGTTGAAGTTTATCAGTTGAGATAAGGCCATCTTCAGCATCAAGTTTCACAGATGAGTCCAAGAGAAAACTTGTTTAGAAACAGTTACTAATCTTCTAATTCATTTAATATTTCATCGATTGCCTTGTTTTTTGGATCAATTTTGCGAATCTTCTCACAGCAGTCTAGAGCTTCTTCTTTATTTTTTAAATGAAGATAAACACTTGCTTTCAACAGAAGAGCTTCTATATCATATTCACTAATTTCTAATACCTTATCAAGGTATGACAGAGTGTTTTCTGCATCTCCATTAATGTAGTAAATAGTTCCGATGATGAAAAACCAGTCAGGGTCATAAGAATATTTTTTTTCCAGACTTTTTCCAAACCTTAGTGCTTCTGCGTATTCTCCTTCTTGTATAAGTTTTCTAAGTCGGCGTTTTGGATTACTGAATAAACCAACCAAATCTTACACCAACAATATGTATGTCAGATTTTATAATGTAATCTTGATAATGTTATTTGTAATCAAATATTGTATTCCTGAAACAAAGTCCTGGTCAGAGATTAGACCATTGGACCACCATCCAGCGTTATTTTTAATCCAAGCAGGTATCTCGTTAGAGGCAGGACCTGAGCCTGGAGTAGTTGGTGGTATCTTCATAATTCCTTTATTGATTAGATATTGTATTCCTGAAACAAAGTCTGTGTCTCCAATCTGTCCGTTAGACCACCATCCAGCGTTATTTTTAACCCAATTTGGAATATCAAGACCGCCTTCGGTGGGGGCTGTAACCTCACCAGAAATCACAATGTCGACTTGGAGTAAACCCGAAAATTCTGGAGATGGCACTATTTGCTTTGGTCCTACACCATAAACGAGGATTACATAATGAGCTGTTCCTGGGGGTTCTTTTACTTCAATGAATCTATGTAATTGGCCGAATCCATTGAAGAGTGCATTTCTCCCTTCTTCCTGCGCCATCGATCTTATTGTAAAACCCGCGTCATCAATTACTTGGATGTCATAATGAACTTCGTTTACCCATTCCACTTGGTTATATCTATTTTTGAAACTAATTTTCCACTCTATATCACAGCCAGGCATTGGATGTTCTGGTCCGTAACGGTATTCTACAATCATTGAAAAAGAGTCCGTGGATTTTATACCGTTGACAGAGTCATAAGAACTGGGACACCCAGGTTTCGTTTTTTCAACGATGGGCGTGGGAACAACATCTGTGAAGGGGCTAGAATTTACATTTTCTTTATAGTCCAGCAATTCAAATTGAAACTGTATTGGTGGGGTCCCCGTAGTTACCCATACATAGACTAGCGCCTTTATGGGAAAGGGAAAATCATCTACTACCCATATTAGGTTGCCTTGACCGTAACCGCTATACCAACCAATCAGTACAGTATCAAACGTACCAGCGCCAACTGTGACGTCAGGTTCTACTCCCCATGGAATAAGTTGCGAGCCCCCAATTGCTGCTACCTTACCCCATGCAACTTTTCGGAAGGCTTGTGGACCGTGTATAAGATCATCTGGGTCTGATGTCGCAAAGGCAGACAACCAAACTATTGATGATTTAAACGCAATGCTATAATCAAATAGGTCACCACTGATACCAATTGGTTCTGGTGCTACTTTACCAAGTTCCATTTCTCCTTTTACAATTTTATTGCCATCAAGTACTACAGTCTCAACGAGCCATAGAGTTTCAGTTCCTTTCTGTGTTTCTCCTTTAAACCAGAGCTTCATATCAAAATCTGCACAATCATTAAGACTAAGTTCACAAAGTCTATAGTGGAAGTAATCTCCTTGTTTTAGGCCTTCTCCAACGTACCAAGTTCCATCAACATCAACACCACCAGCAGTTTTTACTCCTTGACCAAATGCTTGCTGCGTAAAACTAAATCCACTAATCAAAAGAACAGAAATTAATACAACGACAAAATAGGTATTCAAGTAAATTACATTTGCAAATTTCCATAGTTAAATCTTTCAAATAGGCAAATATACTGGAACATTGAGAAATACTACAAATGTGTGAGTGCTCCAAGGTTCACTTTTTTGAAGTTGAATTCAAGCTAGATGGAATGGTTGTTGTTCCAACTCACAAGAACTGTGGTGATCCATTAAATGAAAAGCAGGGAGACAAATTTCAAAAAGAACTAGTAAAACATTGGGGTATAAAAGAAGAAGATAGCTTCTTTTAAAAAAGAAAAGAAAATTAGAATATTTTTTATAGTGCGCTAACTGCTTCTTTGCAAACTTTTGATGCGCAGGTACAATCTGCACTACAAATGCATGCAGCCTGCATTTCACAATCACATTTGTAAGTAGGATCGCCACTATCAGCTTCACAACCACAAGCTTGGTCTACCATGTCAGGATGATCTTTTGCTTTGTTTTAAATCTTTGTAGGAAATTATATAATTTCAATAAAAACAACGCCGTTTACTTTTTCACCATTGAAACTAGTTCGTTGGCAGTCCTTAAAACAACTGAAGCCTGTCGTTCAACTTCTAACTGGTCGCTCTCAATATCAAATGCAATTTTCAAAATGTGGATAAGCTCTGGCTTTCGGTGTATTTTGTCTTTGATCTTGATGAAGTTATTACGATTAGTATATCCTAAATAAAAATAACAATCCGTGAGAAGAGAATTACGTATTAGATAATCATATTTTAGTTGTATGATACGTGAATGACCATTAGCTTCAACCATGTCAGAAAATCCTACTGTTGACTTGGACATTCTTTGCAAAAGTGAGGTTGTAGCTCGTTCAATGCCAATACATTGATTGACAACACCAAAAGCTTCATTAATTCTATTTTTTTTAAATCCTCGTACATGTTCCAAGATGTGAGTAGGACTAGGTCTTTTTGCATTTACTAACAAAATTGCATCAGCAATAAAAAATGCAGCACATTTTAACCAGCAAGATGAAAAAGGATCTGATGACTTGATTCCTTCCATTGCCTTAGTTGCATAGATAGATGCATCAACTAGACAGCTTTTTAAATAAGAATTAGAAATCTTTTTGCTTTTTTCGCTTATCTTTGATAAAAAAATGCGTAGATTCCATTCATCATCAGATAATATTTTCATGCCTTGGTATTGTGTTAATATTGCTGAATCAGTCTCAGAAAGTGTACCATGATGTAATTTAACAAATTCTCCGTCTAATTGAATTATAGAGTCTTCTTCTACTTTGTCATCAAAGATAGTAATATTGTATTCGCAACAATCAAAAGTTGTACCGGCATTTTTGCATCCACCAAGTCCTACAGGAAAATTTACTGGTGAGAGTTTTTCTAATAAGATTTTTAGATCCACGTCAGAACGTACACACAGTCAGAATTATCTCCTTAAGCATCGGCATACATTGAAACTTCCCAAGGAGTTGGAGTTTGGGCAAAAGCTGAAAATTCTGAATATTTCATTAATAGATATGCATCAATGAGATCCTTTGTGAAAACTGGTTCCAAGAATTTGCTATCGTTTGAGAGCGCATCTAAAGCATCCTTTAGTGATGAAGGTAGCGAAGTAATATTACGCTCTCTTTTTTGCTCCGGAGTCAATTTGTAGACGTTTTCCTGTACTGGATCTCCAGGATCCAGTTTTCTTCGTATGCCATCTAGTCCAGCAAGGAGAAGGGCTGATTCCAAAAGGTAAATGTTTGCAGTGGGATCTGGAACTCTGTATTCGATTCTCTTAGTCTTTTCCTGGTTCCTATAATACATTGGCACTCTAATTGCAGTTGATCTATTTCCAATACCCCAACATTTGTTTACAGGAGCTTCAAAGTTTGGAACTAGCCTCTTGTAAGAATTTGTTGTTGGATTAGAAATTGCGCAAATTGCTGGTGCATGATCTAAAAGTCCGCCTATATAATATCGGCCCATTTGACTTAGTTCCGCTGCTTGATCATTAGGATCGTACATTGCATTTGTACTATTTTTCCACAAACTTTGATGAATGTGCATGGCAGATGCATTATCGCCATAGATTGGTTTTGGCATGAATGTTGCAATTTTGCCATTTCTCTTCGCTTTAACTTGGACTAGATTTTTTATAGTAACAACAGAATCGGCAATTTTTGTAGTTTCACTGTAACGTAAGTTTATTTCACATTGACCAGATGTAGCGACTTCATGATGTTCGGCTTCTACTTCAATTCCAAAATATTTGTACAAATCATCACAAATGTCTTTTCTCAAAGGATCAAGAGTGTCTTTAGGTTGTGAGGGGTAGTAACCCTCTTTCAGATCAATTGATGTACCTACATTTCCTCTTGTCCATGGTGCCTCTTTTGATTCAATAGAATATCCAGAACCACCAAAAGAATGAGTGGCACCGTAAGCAGATGGATAGAGGTTTATCTTATCGAATATAAAAAATTCTATTTCTGGACCCCAGTTAGCATGACTTAGTCCGAAACCCTCAAGCTCCTTTGCTGCTTTTTCTGTTATACTACGTGAGTCTCGATTGTATCTCTTAGGTGAAGAATCGCTTAATTCGTATATATCAACAAACATACGAGCATTCTTTCGTCTTCCTTGATCATAATCTGGAGGAAGAATTCTAAATGTAGATGTATCTGGAAATAGTAACATATCTGATTGATTAATCGATTTGAAGCCACGAATTGAACTGGCATCTAGCTTATCAAGGCCATTTTTGAAGTCTTCTTCCTCCAATGAGTATGCAGGCATTCCCATTCTGTGTAACTCGCCAAAAATGTCTACAAACCAAAAATCAATGAAAGAAACTTTTTCATCCTTGATCTTTTGTATAATGTTCTCGTTGCTCAACAATGAAGAGCATCGATTTTCAAATATACTTCTTTTGGTAACAATGTTTTAGCTGTATTGTAGACTGAGTAAATTTCCAGCCTATTCCAGAAATTCCAGTTCATGCAATAGATTGAACTTGATTGGTTATTGCTTTAAATTGCGATTCTTTATGCTTTGATACGAGCTCCTGTGGTGTAGTCCGGTTAAGCATACTGCCCTCTCAAGGCAGTGATCCCGGGTTCAAATCCCGGCGGGAGCACCATCTTTTTCAATTCTGCAAGTAATTTCTAACTAAAAAATTGAATAGTGGAAGCTACTGACTTCCAATAAGGAATATTACATTCGCTGTGGTTCTAACGTCTTGTTCAGATGCAAATACTGGTGTAGCAGATTGGACCATAGCACTCTCAGCCATATCAAATGATTTGAATATGGGAGTTGGAGGCGGCATGCCAAACTCTGACAACGAAATTGCTTTTACGCCAATGATTTGGTGTCCAAGTGGTGTCAATGCTTTTTCTGCTTTGTACTTTGCATTCAGAACTGCTTCTTCAATAAGAGAATCTTTCACTTGAATTAGTTTTTCTGGCGACAGAGTGAAAGATACACTGTCTACCCTGTTTGCTCCTGCTACAACTGCTGCATCTATAATATCAGCAGCCATATCCAGATTAGTAGTTTCAACAGTTAGGATGTTTGATACTCTATATCCCTTTAGTTCAGATTTGTATTGTCCTGTTATTGGATCTCTTATGCTATCATAGATAGGAAAGATATTCAGAGAAGATGTGCTTAACTCATCTTCTGTTATTCCTAGATTTTTGATTTCGTCTACAACTGCATTCATTATAACAGAATTCTGGGTTAGTGCTTCTGAAGCAGTTTTAGCTTCAGTTTCTACGCCAAATCTTACCACTAAGAGATTAGGGTCAACTGAAGTAGTTGCTTCTCCGGTAACAGAGATTACTTTTTCCCTTGATGGAAATGGTGTTATTTCAGCAGAGGCTTGATTTTGTGTTTGGGTCAGCTCAAAAGTCAGCACAGTTACGAGTACCAAACTTGTCAGCACAGCTAATCCAATTTTTTTGTTCATAGATTTGAGGCAATAGAGTTACTATTTATGATTGTGTATAATTCGTCCAGAAACATAGTTAACAAGAGTTTTGCTGGAATTTTGTTTCTTTAAATAATAAAATACACATTCATAGTTATGGGATTACGAGAGGTTGAACTAAAACAAGAATACAGATCTGATAGAGATGATCTTGTAACAGAATTCTTCATCCCTTGCCTGAGTAATTCTAATAGATATGACAGAGCAATTGGGTCCATCTCGTTGCATAGTATAACTACGCTTTCTCTTGGCTTTGAAAATCTTGTTGCAAATGATGGAAAGATAAGAATTATTTCAGGTCACAGGTTCAAAACTTCTGACCTTAACATTCTGTCCAAAATATACAGTGGAAATGGAAAATTACCATCTCTTGGTTCTTTGATGAAAAATGGAAAGATTGATGTTGTAAAAAAAATGCTCGAAGAAAAAAAATTAGAGATTAAAATCGCAATACCTAACTCAGAAGATGTAGCTGGTGTCTTTGCAGAAAAAATAGGAATTTTTCAAGATCACAATAATGATGTAGTAGCATTTACCGGTACATCTAATGAAACTTTTAGTACTATGACAAAAAATTTTGAATGCATTGATGTCTATACTTCATGGAATGATAAATTAAGAATTGATTTGAAGATTCAAGATTTTGAAAACTTATGGAATGACAATACAAAGTATGTAGAGGTGTACGATTTTGAGTATGCCGATAAAAATAATCTTTTGAAATATACCGTGGAAGGAATGTTCAACTTTTAAGCTAAAAATTATAAAAATTCACAATTCAATAGGTGTAATGGGAGGGTTTGCTTCATTTTTAAGAAATTTTATTTTTGAGATTTTATAATAAATTACTTCTCCCCTTCTCTCGATTACTGCAAGAACCGGTTCTTTTCCCATCTGAGTTATCTGTCCTACCTTTTTTTGTAATTGACCTAACTTCTCTTGTTTTCCTTCAGACAAACCAAATACTAGATACTTTGCACCTTTTTCACCGAAATGGCCTCTTTCATAAACCCTAAAATCTGAACCAAACCCAAATCCATCTTTTACGACGTATCCTTTGCTCTTCAAATCACGATATATCAGGAATTTTGTTAGAATGTTATTATCATATTTTAGACATTTCTGCATAAGAGTATCAAAGTTAATTTTCTTTTTTCCTTCTTTCAATTCAAGGTAGTTAGTATAAAGAAGATAAAGTGATTCAAATGGTTTCAAGATAAATTTTTTTTTGCTAATTTCTCCACATCCTTTTTGTTCTAAGATGTTCTGCATTTTTTTATTAGACACTATTGTTTGGTTTCTAACTAATACCCCCTCAATTTTCACTTCGACATCTGACATTTCATCACAATAGCTAATTTTGACCATATAAGCTTGCTTTAAAATTTGAGGTTTACCTAAATCATCTTTTCAGTTTATCCAATAAGCTAAACTCTACGGTTAAAATATGGGCGTTTAATTTTATGGTTCACGGAGATTTTATGCACGGTGCAAATTATAGAACTGGAAATGGTCAGCCTTACACGCGGAAAGAATACATCAAAGGTAAGCCACAAATAAAAATAGCTAAATTTGCAAGCGGAAAAAGAGGAGATTATGATTATTGTGTTCAGTTATTAGTTAATGAGAAAGTCCAGATCAGACACATGGCAATTGAATCAACAAGACTTGCTGCTAACAAGCCTGTCGAAAAAGTAGCCGGAGAAACTGGTTTTTTTTCTTTCTTACGCGTTTATCCGCATGTTTTACTCAGAGAAAATAAAATGATTGCAACTGCAGGTGCTGATAGGCTTCAGGAGGGAATGCGTAGAGCATTTGGCAAAGCAGTAAGTCTAGCTGTACGTGTGAGAGCTGGTCAGTGTATCATGGAAATTCATGTGAAAAAAGAACACCTTGACATTGCAAAGAAGTCGTTACGTGAGGCCTGTATTAAACTACCAGCTACACCAAAAATTAAAGTAATTTCATTAAAGTAAATTAGCTCAACTTGAATACTTCGAGAATTTCGTTCTGTCTTTTACTAAGGATTTCTAAAAACTCTGAGAATTCCTCCTTCGTTGGATTCCGCTTTAAAATTCTTCTACATTGATAATGGAACGAATTGTAAAGTCTACCAATAGCTATACCGTACCCAAATGAATTATATTTTTTAGAGAAATTATCAAGATATTTTACAATCTGAGAAATTTCATCTGAGTTTTCTATGACTTCAGTAATTTTTTGCTCCGTTTTTTCTTTAAGTTCAGAATCCACGTTTTAATTAAATTGTAATTGAATAAAAATTGTATCACAAAAATCAGTACCCTTTAATAGAATAGATTTTGTTTGATCGTTTGAGCGGTTGTAGTACAGCTTGGCTAATATTCGGGATTGCCAATTCCGTGACCCGGGTTCGAATCCCGGCAACCGCAAACAAAATGTTACTTTGCGAAATATTTACTAAGAAAAATTGCTTAATACAAAAATCAGGCGCAAGTTAATCCTTTTTTAATTATTTCAAGCGCATTTATGGCTTTTTCAGGTTTAGGAAGTTGTATCATAAAGACATTGGAGCTAGTTATGTGAGAATTTGGTGCTGAAAGTGCTAACATGGAGGTAGTTGCAAGGGATTCAAAGAAATCTATGGATTCATTAGCGTTGAGAAGAAATTTTTCGGATATTCCACCTTGTGAAAAGTTTAGCAAAATTTCTACAAACACGTGTCCTAAACCATCTTGAAGAATGTTTAAATTAGTTTCTACAGAAAGCGGTCTTCCTGCAACCTCTATCATAATTTTATCAAATCGCTTTTGTTCTATGATTAGACATGGAATTTTGGAGTCATTGTAATCAAAAAAAGTAATTTCTTGGTGAACTTGAGTTGACAGTCTATTTAGCTCATCACTTGACATTTTTTTCACTACGTGTTACTCTTGGAATTATCCTGTCCCCTACTTTTATCAAAAATGGAGAAATGAATGCGGTTATTATGGATATAACTCCAATTAAGGGGAACAAAAATGAGCTCACTACTCCAAAGTCAACACCAACCTTTACTATAATAATAGAAAACTCTCCTCTTGGTGCTGACAATGCAAATGCAGAACGTAGGGATTTTCCTCTTCCCTGTCTGAATATATAACAGCCTAACAGATTTCCTCCAAATTTGACGCCTATCGCTACGGCAATTAGCATTATAGCTATGAAGATGTAGTTTTGAAGTTGGCTCACATCCATTAGTGCTCCAACTGAAACAAAGAATATTGCAACAAACATGTCTTTTATTGGACTTGACAATACCTTCGAAACTTCAGCAGATTTTGACTCTGCTACTAACACGCCTGCCAGAAATGCTCCAATAGCCACAGAAAGTCCAACTATGCTAGATAAAAGTGCGTATCCAAAGCAAACTCCTAGAATTGAGAGCAACAAAATTTCTCGGTTTTCTGTACTAGCTACACGATCTATTAGTTTAGGAATCGTTCTTGCTCCTATTGTAAAAGTCCCAATTATTAGTCCTACAGCAACTAGAGCTATCACTATTACCATTTCATAAGAAATGGCTCCAAGGAGTGCAACAGATTGCAATGATGCAATGAGAATGACAGCTATAACATCTTCAACAATTAAAACTCCTAAAATGAGTATTGAGGATTCTTTTTTTATTTTACCAGTGTCTTCAAGTATTTTTACAATTATAGCAGTACTGCTAATTGATAGTGCAGCAGACAGAAACAATGCATCCATAAATCCAAGTCCCAATGCAGTTGAAGCTGCAAACACTAAACCCAAAGTGAGAAGTAGTCCAAGTGTTCCTATACCAATAGCCGCTCGCCCTATCGATTTTATTTTAGCAATTGGAAATTCAATTCCAATTACAAAGAGAAGTAAGATTACACCAATCTCTGCAAAAATATTGAGAAATGTTATATCAGAAAGAATTCCAATTGATTGAGTTGGAACCGGTGGCAAAAAGGAAGCCCACAACGGAGATAGTGGACCCATAAGCATGCCTGCAAACAGATAACCAATGATTAATGGCTGTTTAATTTTGAAAAAGGCTAGCGTGACAATTGAAGCTAGAATCATAATAATTGCCAAGTCAGTTATGAAAGGACTGTGTGGTAGATCAAAAGGTCTTATCTTATCTATTATATCCACTATACCTTGGCTAATCTCGCTTCCGGGCAAGGTTGGAGGTTCAATTTGAAGAAAAATATTTTCCATCAATTAGGAAAGGTGTTTTTTATTTAAAAGTGGACCCGTCACAGATTGAAATTAAGATGAAAAAATGTGATTTTGAGAAAATGACCAATGTCTGATTCAATAAGTGGTAACTACGGAATTACCTTTCAGTTAATAGTACCGTATTATACCGTAATTACATGATTGACTGCCAATATTGTGCAAAGCAATTCATTGACACGTTAAATGGTTTAATCCAAAAAACCTTTCATGAGATCCTTCATGAACCTGAATTAGTAAATCAGTAAATTCTTTAACCTTTTTTCTTATAATTTCAAAACTAACTATTTTTATCATCTTTCTTTACTTTAATGTCAAATGGTTAAGAAAAAAACCAACAAAGTCAAAAGATCTAAAACACAAAGCCAGCCAAACAGTATGTTACTAAAGAAAATAAGTTCTATCTCAGATTCAACAAAACTTCTTTCTAAAGAAGTAAAAGGTATGACCAAAATTTTTACCGAAAACCAAAAGATTCTGATTTCATTGAAAAATATGATAGACGGCCTCGGTACTGCATTAAGTGAAATTCAAAAACAATCAAAACAGATCAGAATTATTGAAGAAGATACACAAAAGTTATTTGTTGGTTTTAGACAAGCGAAAAAACAATCAAATTTAATTGAAAAAATTAATGAACAAACAAATCGTCTACAGGAACGGGTAAACAAAGTTGATCAAAAACAAGAATCTCTTCTAGACTCGAACCAGCTTATGCAAAGTGTGCGCGGTAGTTTAGATTCTATTCGGAACAATACCAAAATGATAATGCGCGTTTCTGATAGAATAGATAGTGTTCAAAACGAAGTGACGAAAGTAACTTCAACAAAAGATGAATCATTTGCTAAGATGACTTCTGAAATAAGAAATGTTGGGACTGAACTTGATTCTCTTGGTAAAAAAACAGATTCATTTACAGCTGCAACTAATAATATTAGAAATATTCAGGAAGAATTTACTAATTTCAAGGAAAACGTAGTTGGAAAAACTATCAAGTTAGACGAAAAAATCTCAGATTTGACTGAACTACTGAATAGAAATACACAATCTGTAGCCGAATCTAATAAAAAGACTCATGAAATTCACCAAGGTTTACAAGAATTGACGAACATCACTCACAAAACTTCAGAAAATACATCTAGAGAGGTGTTAGGACTGTTACGTCTCTCAGAACATCAATCCAACATACGTATGCATTCAGAGTCAGAATATGGTAACACTGATGATTTGGAAAAGATGGTTTCACTGACAGTAGAAATGGTTAATCTTTTTGATAAACTTTCAATAGAGACTGAGAAAAAGATGCCTCTTCCACAAGAAGTAAAGCGTTGGGCAGTAAGCAAGACGTTGGATGCAGCTGACAAATGGGAAATTAGATTTTCTGATGTCTTCAGAATATTAGTGAATGAACTTGGTCGTGACTTGCTAAAAGAATCGTTAAGGGTTCAACAAGTCAAAGACCTCTTTGGCATTCGAGCTGTTGACGAGATCAGACAAGAACTTGATATATCCTAGACCTCGTCAGACATCTCATAAGATTTGAGGTGTTCTTTTTTACGTTTTAGTAATGCAAAGATTCCCATTAGAGCAGCAATCCAAATGGAACTAAATATAATGTTTGAAAAGCTAGCATACATGTAAGGCGTAGCATCTTCGATATTTTGGTGTAATACAAAGGCCTGTTCCTGTACAACTCTTAGCCCAGTATTGAATGAAGAACTATCTCGAGGTACAGTTGACATCTTTTCTAGACTAACTATCATAGTATCTATGTCCATCTGAATGCGTGAAAAGTTTGTTGTCTGAGTAGGAAATATCCATACTGGATTTCCCTCTTCTGGGAGTAGCTCCTTGATAGTATTCAGATCCACAATTAACGATTTTGGATCTGAACTTGTTTGGATTCTATCTAGAAGTCCTCTAGAACGATCTAAGGGATAAACGTCATTTTGGTAGCCGGTGTAAGCCATGTACGTTCCAAAAATTATAATCGCAACTATTCCAACTAAAGCAAGTTTGTAGTAATTGTTAGCCATCTTTTCAGCCTTTGATATAACATGATTCGGATTAGAATTGTTCTTTTTAAATCTTGTATGTGAAAGGCTTAGTGAAGCTACGTAGAAAAATCCAATTGTTTGGATTCCAATTATTGGTGCGAATATGGGATTGAAGGAATAAACCGCAATTAATATTCCTAAGAAGCCGTATACGCCAAAGAACAATTCAAGCAATGTCGTTTGTGAGAATGGTAAGGCGTAGGCCTTATCTTTCCAATCATCGGTTTTTTTCACGATTCCAAATTTTGGAGTACGTAAGAATTCATTTTTCCTTCCAAGTAATGCATCAAATATGGCTATAGTGTTATTTACAGAAATTCCTATAGAAAAGAGCAAGAGATAAGGTAGTGCATATGCTTTTGTTTTCCATCCTTTCTGCCAAACATTCCGTATAACTAACAGATATGCTCCTGGACCCATTGCAAGATAGGCTACAATCGTAATGGCTGGAATAAAGCTTACAACATAAAGATTAACATTTGCCATAAGTAGCATCGGCAATATTAAAAATTGAACCAACATGAGTGGGTGTACGATATGGCGTGTAAGCTGTACAAAGGCTTGAATCTTCGTGTCAAAGGGAATTCCACGTTTTGTTATTATTTCACCAAGAAGTTTTATCGCACATTGTATTGATCCCTTTGCCCATCTAAACTGCTGTCGTTTAGAAGAATTCATTTGAACTGGAAGCTCAGCATTCACAACAATGTCAGGTACGAAAAGACATTTCCAACCCTTCATTTGAGCACGATAGCTCAGATCCAAATCTTCAACTAGTGTAGCACTATGCCAACCTCCTGCATCCTCTATGCATTCCCTTCTCCATATTCCAGCAGTACCATTAAAGTTCATAAACAGGTGTGAATTACTCTTTGCTCTTTGCTCTATTAGAAAATGAAAGTCAAGGCTAAGCGCCTGTGCTTGTGTAAGTCCAGAATAATTTTCATTTACATGCCCCCACCTGCATTGAACTAGCCCAATTTTCTCGTTCGCAAAGTATGAAATTGCTTTTTTTAGAAACCAAGTTGGTAGTATGAAATCAGCATCAAATATCGCAACGAAATCGCCTTTTGCAAACTTCATCGCATGCCGAAGGGCTCCTGCTTTGTATCCTTTTCTGCTTCCTCGTCTTATGTGGTGTATATCAAATCCTTCTTTCTTGTATTTTTGAACTAATTCTTCTAACTTGAGAGATGTATCATCATCCGAGTCGTCCAATATTTGGATGCACATCCTATTTTTTGGATAGTCCATTTTGCACACAGAATCAACAAGTCTAGTTGCAACATATTTTTCGTTATAAATTGGAAGTTGAATGGTAATTAGAGGATCATCTAAAACGCCCACTTTATTAGATTTCCGTTGTCGTCTTGAAAGCCAAACAAGATAGTAAAAGTTGCAAGTGTAAAGAGTGATTAAAACAGCAGAAAATATGAATATGTCAAAAAGAAGTTGATTGAGAGGACTGATAGCCATACTTTATTCCCATAGACGAGTCTCTATTAAATTTGTGAGTATATCGATTTGAATTACTTAACTCATTGGAAATATTTTAATTGCAACAGGAGGACAAACTCCTTCGCAGGCAAGACAAAATATACAATCAGGTTCTCTTATCTGTAAGGGCTTTTTCGTTGAAGCAGGATTTCCAGGAAAATCACGAAATTCAAAAACATCCACAGGACATGAATCAATACACGCACCGTCTGCAATACAGATATCAAAATCGACTGATACAAACTCGCCCCAAACACCCATAATTTTATTGTCAGCTCCTGCTCTTCCCCAAGTCTTCAGTGTGACGTCTGTATCAGCTACCACATGTTCTGCCGTCGCATCCATTTTAGATTTAAACTCAACATCAATTGGTCCTGGTTTAGGTCCACCTCCCTTCCATTTTTGGCCAAGTTTTTTAACTTGAGATTTTGGTAGTTCAGGTTCTCTAGGTTTCGGTTTTGCATCTGGTACAATTTGTGCAAGAGGAGTAAGATCTTCTAATTTGTTTAGTGCTTCCACTTCAGACAATTTCTCTTTCTTAATATATTGTTCAAGGAGTTTATCTGCAAGAACAGTATTTCTAAGAATTGTATCAATAATCATTTTTGCATTGTAATCTGCTTTCTTTCTATAGTCTTTGACCCACGCTGGATCTCCAAATTTTTCAATTGGAAAAATTTGATAAATTAAATCTACAACTTCTCCCGTTACAACTTCTACAGTGATATTAAGTTCGACTGATTGGTAACCTTTTGCATCTCGATCCGACATATTTTCTTCCTTCCAAGTATATGTCGCATAAACTCTGTCAGCATAGCTATCCATAGTAAACGTTTTTTCTAGTCCCTTTACAATAGACTCAATCTCATATGGGTCGTCTAACTTTACGGGAAGTCTGTATAAACCAAGTTTGTAACTATGTAACGGATATACTCCTCTTTTTGCCGTAGAAGATTCCATTACCCAAACTCGATCTTTTAAAAGAAGAGACATTTCGTGTAAAAACCGCTTATATTATTTTTAAACCCTTCTTTAATCGTCTGGACAAGTCAAATCGCGTATTTCTTTATACTTTTTTTCCATATCCTCGGCAAAAACTAAGACTTTGTTCAATTCATACTCATTTTTGGGAAAAAACCAACGTATGCCAACCCTATGGCCAATTCCGTCCATATCGTAAATCATGCCTTTTTCAGCTTCAACATTGTATTTTTCATCAATTGAGCGTTCCTTTACAGTGAGGCCACGCTTTGTCTTATCCTCCATAATAAGTTCAGTAGGGGCATCTTTTATGAAGAAAAAATTGCCTTTCTTTAAGATGGGATAATTCTGGCTCAATTCTTATTTTGCAATTGGATTGCCAATCATATTACCCCATTCTGTCCAAGAACCATCATAGTTTCTAACTTTGGGATAACCTAACAAATACTTGAGAACAAACCAGGTGTGTGAAGAACGTTCTCCAATTCTACAGTAGCATATCACGTCCTTGTCTGGAGTAACTCCTTTTGGCTGGTAAATTTTTTGAAGTTCATCTAATGCCTTGAATGTTCCATCTGCATCATTTACTGCTGTTGCCCAAGGAATATTAAAAGCCCCAGGAATATGACCGCCTCTTTGAGCATGCTCCATTGGATATTCTGGTGGAGCAGTAATTTCTCCTGTGAATTCTTTCGGAGATCTAACATCTACCATTACCGTGTCTTTTTTATCAAGTGCTCTTCTAGCATCAGCAAAATAAGCACGTAGACCTTCATCAGGTGGTTGTGAAACATAATTTGTTTTTGTAACTTGTGGTTCTTCTTTAGTGTATTCCCTTTTTTCTAATTCCCATTTCTTTCGTCCACCATTCATAATTTTAATATTATTGTGTCCATAATATTTGAAAACCCAAAATACAAACGCAGCGAACCAATTGTTAAAGTCGCCGTACAAAATAACTTCCGAGTCAGGTTTTATTCCATTCCTATTCATTAGTTCTTCAAATTGTTTTTTGTCTATAATGTCCCTTGTTACCGGATCATTTATGTCACGTTTCCACCAAATTAGAGTAGCACCTTTCAGATGACCTTGTCTGTATGCATTCTCAGGATCATAGTCAACCTCAACAAGCCTAATAGAATCACTTGGAGGATTCTTTGCTGCCCATTCAGTGTCTACCAGCACTTCAGGATGTGCATAACTCATACCTACAATTTCGTACATTGCATAAATAAAACGTATCTGTTTTCCCGTTCTAAAATAAGAAAACTATGATTTTTAAGTTAATTCGTAGTCTGATTTCTGTTTGAATCTTAAAAAAGTTGCGATAGTAAGTAAATTTGGTTCAAAGGAATCAGAGTATGCTGCCCAAAAAGTTGCAAGAAAAATTCTAGCAAAACAGTCTGAGGTATTTACAGTTTCCCCCATAATGGTTGAAGGGGCTAAGAAAATTGAATCTCTCGAAGAAATTCAAAATGAAAAAATGGATCTGGTTATAACTATGGGGGGTGACGGTACTACACTCCGTACTTTCAGAAATTTAAAAAATGAAGTTCCAATTTTAACAATCAATGTAGGTGGAAATAGAGGAGTGCTTTCAGAAATTACTTTAGACGAAGTGGATACAGCTCTAGAACAAATTATTTTAGATAAAATATTTTTTGACAAACGGACAAGAGTCATTGCCTCATGCAACGGAGTTGAATTTCCACCTGCTCTTAATGAAATTTTCATAAATAGACAAAATCTTACAAGAACTGCTCTTTATGAGATTAAATTTCAAAATGACATGGTTAAGCAAAGAATGGATGGTGTAATAGTCTCTACTCCAAGTGGTTCAACAGGACATTCTTACTCATTAGGTGGTCCCATCTTACATGAAAGCCTCGATGTTTTAATAATAACTCCTGTAGCATCAGTGAATAGACTTCCTTCAATTGTTGTTCCTGACGAAAAAATAGAAGTGACTTCTTCTCATGATTCTAATATAATTATGGATGGACAAGTCATAAAATCAGCAAATAATGCAGAACCTATCATTATCAGAAAATACAAAAAACAAGCAGTTTTTGTGAGACTCAAAAAGAAGGGATTGAGACAGATGAACAAGCTTGGCTTCTAGAGTATTAGATGCTAGTGCGTTTTATGCTGGTATTCCATTTGGCTCTCCAGAAAAAAATTATACTACATCACTTATTTTCCAAGAAATAAAACATATCAAGAAAAATTATGAGGCTGTTTCAGTATTACTAAACACTCGTAGACTTGTTATAACTGATCCAGAACCTGAGTATGTAAATATAGTTTCATCAAAAGCAGAAGAAACAGGGGATTTTCAAGAAATTTCTAAAGAAGACATTTCAGCCATAGCATTATCCTTACAACTAAAAGCTGACTTAATAACGGATGACTTTGCTGTTTCAAATGTTTCTAAACATCTAGGAATCGTGGTTATGCCTGTAATGACTAAAGGAATTAGCCGAATCATCAACTGGGATTATTTCTGTCCTGGATGTAAGAAGACTTATTCGAAAATATCCGAGTGTCCTTTATGTGGTAACAAGCTTAAACGAAAATTACGTGACTGGGAGTCGTCTTCCAACCCAGTCATAAAATGAGACATCATAAAGTTTTACATTATCATATCCTGCTATCTTTAATTGCAAGAATAGATTTGCGCCTCTGTTCATACTATCATGATAATCACTAGTTCAAAAGATGTTTGAACCTCTCAAATGTCATGGAGTGTTTTTTGATTTTGTTTTTTCAAATGTTTGCTTTTGGAATCTAATAACTTTCGTATTTTCAATGCACGAGATTTTCCTAACCCAGTAATCTTTGCAAGTTCTGTGTAAGATGCGTTTAAGGTTTTAGTTGGTGAACCAAATCTTTGTAGCATTCGGATGGCTAGTTTTTCCCCTACTCCAGGAAGACTAGAGAGAACTATTAGTTGTTGCCGCTGAAGATCTACTGATTTTCGTATTTTTTTTAGAAATGGTCCTTTTACCACATTTTGCCGTGACGACATAGATATCAGGAGTTTTGCTGTGTCAGATGCAGTAGGAGTAGGAATAATAGGAATTTTAAAGTCTGTTACGATAGTTGATAAAGCACCGTAAAACACTAGTGGATTTTCCGCAAATTCATCTATTTCATCGAGATTTCCCTCCATCAAGATAACGGGATGTTCAAAGTGAGCTTTTAACCGATTACATTGATCAAAAAGCCTACCATCGAAAATAGATGAAATTAGATCTCTTATGGTTTTTCTTTCAATAACAGTTTCAGGGGCAACTATATAATCACCTATAGGGAGGTTTTTCAGCTCTACCTTTACACCCACTTTTCTTAACAGATCGGGAATACCACTCTTCATTTCCCTTTTATCTATGATAATACGAAGGTTAGTAATTTTCAATACAAAAGAATTCCATAGTTTGTTAATATTTTATTGGGGCAGTTTAGTATCCGTAGTTTTTTGGCCAGTAGCGGCTCCACGAACCATTTCATTAATCTTAGTTTCTAATTCCTTTAGGTTCTCTTTTACCCGAACTTCTTGTTTAGACAAGACACTTGAACGAGTTTTGGATAGCTCCTTTTTCTCTTCTAATTCCGCAATAAGGTTTTCTTTTGTTGATTTTATTAGAATTGAACCAGCATGCTTAAAGACGGCATCATCATCAGATGCTTTTTTTAGTTCTTCTAGAGCTTTTTCAGTTTCTAGTTGTTCCATTTCTAGATGTTGCTTTTGAGCTAGTAGTGATTGGAGACTTTGTTGAGCTTGTTGTAGTCTTCCTAATTGTTCTTGCAACCAAGGAGGAATTTGCTGTTCGCCTGTAGACATGTAACGCTACTCCAAGTCGTTTTGTTTATATTTTTACCGATTCAATAGAATCATTGCTAGCTTGTACAAGCCGCAAAATTGAATTTAGATTTGCACGTAAATGCGTTACTTCATTAGCTTCAATCGAAATTATTATTTTTTTGTCATAAGAAATTTTTGTATTTGTTGGATTATCAGGATAATACATGTTATCTACTTTCAATGACTGGAATATTGATTTTGTTTTTTTATCTGCTGAGATTTCTATTTTTGAACTAAACGGCAACATCATATGCCAATCCTGCTATTTTAAATTCACACTTTTTGCAAAACCATATACCTACTGTCTGTCTTGCAAATTTTATGGAGCCACATTCGGGACACTTCCTTCTTTTTTTTAAGAGATGATGAATCTTTGTGAATTTTTTTCGTGGTTTAAGACCGTATCTAGCGCCAAGTCCCTTCAATGACGATTTTTTTCGTCTGGCCATATCTTAAGCCACAGCTTCTAGCTGTTTCCTTATTTTTGAACCTGTAGAAATAGCAAGCTCTGAGCACTTGATGAGTTGCTCAAATGTAAAACCATCAGAACCGCCTTTTTGTAGAGCACAAATATTCTCATCAGAGTTAGTTGTAATCGTAATTCTAGCATTCATACACGCCCATTCGTCTGAATTAGGATCAACAATTATGTGTTCACCTATTCTAGCCATTGTTACAGAAACGGGAATAGTGTTTACCGGGGGTTTTGATTTTTCACCTTCAATTTGTACCGGCTGATCGTCTTGGAGTTCATACTTTGGAATCATACACGTCAGTAACGCTGCAACAGAAGCATAGGAGCATGCATCAAAAAGATTTCCATCTACATTTATGACACTATTATCAACAAACAATCCTACAACTGATTTGTTCTCTTTAATCACAAGCTTTGTTAAATCAATCATTCCAGTCTCTCTGATCCCTCTGTCTACCACTCTTGCCAATTCTATAACATTTTCATTTGGTGGTCCAAGTTCAGCAGTGGGATCAGCTATTGGTAAAATTTCTGCTGTGCAAATAAAAATTCCTTTGTCTCCTACATCAGGAAAAGGTTTGTCAGGGTGTATCTTTACTCCTGTTACAACCTCAGTATCACCTAACTTAACTCTAGCAGAACCTTCTGCATTTGATATTATGCCGGTTTCAATAGATATTGATCTAGGTTCATCTAATGCGCGACCGTCAATTCTTTTCCCTTCTTGTAAAAGATCCAATATCTGTTCTCTTTTCAGCTGTTCTATGATAGTTTTATTTGCCAAAAAATTTAACCGCCGTTTTCATATTTTGCCTTAAGTGCACTTCTTTGAATTTCATAAACTTGTTTACACCCTATAATAGCTGTTTCAAGACATTTTTTGTACTCATCAGGAGTTAACATTCCATCAAGTTGAACTAGAGTGATTTTTTCAAGATGCGGCATTAACGCTACTGGCATATCTGCTTGTCCAGCTTGATCTTCCTCATTGTTCACATCTAAGACTATTGTATTTTCAACCTTCCCTGCAGCGCAAGCCGACACCATGTCTCGCATGGGTATACCTGCATCAGCTAGTGCAACTGATGCAGCATCTATTGCAGCACATCTTGAACCGCCATCGGCTTGAAGTACTTCAAGATACAAATCTATTGCCGTTCTAGGAAAATCGTCTAGTATTACAGCAGGTTGTAAAGATTCCTTGATCACTTTTGAAATTTCAATTTCTCTCCTAGACGGAGCAGGATTTTTTCTTTCTGGAACAGAAAATGGTTGCATGTGATATCTACATCGAAGGACTCCAGTATCGCTATCAGCAAGATGTTTTGGGTGAATGTCTCTTGGGCCATAAACGCCAGCAATAATTTTATTTCCTCCAAATTCAATGTAGGCTGAACCATCTGCGTTTTTTAAAATTCCAGCTTTTATAGTGATATTACGTGTCTGGTCAATTTTACGACCATCACATCTTATTCCTTTCTCATCAAGTAATGTAATGTCAGTTTTTCTTCCCAATGTTATTCACCTTCAGATTCAAGCAATGACTTAACTCTCTCCATTAAATCTGGAACATGCGATTGAGAGTCAATCATTTTAATCACTTTTATCGCCTTTAATAACCCAGACGAATCTTCACATGAGACAACAACCCAACCATTCTGTCCAATCTTTATTCTCGCATTAGTATTGGATTCGATGGTTTGTATGGTAGCGCCTTGTCTTCCTATTAATCTGGGGATAGTCATAGGAGAAATCTTGATTAGTTCTCCAGATTCAATTTTTCCTAGTCCTCTACTCTTTATTGTAAGCAATGGATCACGAGATCTGTCAAAATTAGCAATTCGAGCCAAGATTAAGTCACCCTTTCGTAATTTCGAACTCAGATCATTGCTCGATGCAGAATAATCACGACCAAACACTTCATCGGCGCGTAAAATTCCAACATAGCATGAGTTGATATCAAGTTCCCAAAACATCAGAGATGTTGATTGTACTTTTCCAATAACGGCATCATCTATTCTAGGCATATAAATTCCAGAAAGAGCCATAACGCGCACGCTATTTTCAAAAATTTCAGATATGCCTACGCAGGTTGAAATAATTTTGTCGCCATCTCGATATACATTATTCTCTGTTCTCAATGGACCCGTAGCTATAACTTCGCCCGGCGTCACAAACTTTCTTTTTGTAATTTCCATCATTTAGCAACCTCTACAGAGGCAGAACCTTTAGTAACTGAACCTAATCTGTCTATCACACCCCCCCTTGCGGCAGCGGATATTTCTAGTATTACTTTGAGCGATCCATTTGCTTGCCATTCTTCTTTTTTTAAAGTCCCTGATGATTTTAGAACCGAATATGACTGTGCAGCAAATTGAGCGGGTATCAAAATATCAAGCAACAAATTTTCAGACTTTAGTGGGATTATGGAACGTAATTTTTCAACTACATCTTTAACTTGTTCATCCGAATTTTTAAAAGCATCAATCGAGATTCTTGCATCAGCCATGGCTTGCTCAACTCTAACCGGGGGATGTGGAAGATGTGAACGGGGATCAACATAATTTTTTGAAATAAACTCAACTATCTGCTTGCGCTTTTCTGTTACCATCCTACGTCTCTGGTCAGTTGTAAGGTTTAGTTCACCTTTCTGAAGGATTTTTTCGGCTATGATAGTTTGATCATTAGTTTTGAAAGCTTTTGTTAATTTTTCTAATGATACACGTGTTCCTTTGCTAGAATCAGAATAGATTTCTTCTGAAACAAGAACAGACGAGATATCCTTTCTTTTTCCTAATTTATACTCGAGGGCAGGATCTGGTTTTACCAATATTTCGAATTTCTCTCCTTCTATTGAAAATCGTACGACTGTTACTTTATCGGTCATGAATAAGGTATTTGATTTTGGTATTTATCTATGTACAAGAACTCGCTAGATTTTTATTTGGACTAAAATGTTTCCACTTCGATTTGGCATCTATAGCAATTATCGAGGAAGACGAACAAAAAATTGTTGTGAAACTTAAAGGCATACAACTCGAATATGCAAATGCTTTACGACGAATGTGTCTTAATGGTATTCCCGTTTTTGCAGTAGATGATGTTGTGATTATTGAAAATTCATCTGTTTTCGCAGATGAAGCACTAGCTCATAGGCTTAGCATGATACCACTAAAAACAGACCTTTCAAGATTTGTCGAACCAAGCAAATGCGATTGCCACAGCGATACTGGATGTTCAAATTGCAGAGTTTTACTAATGATTGATTCAGGACCACCTGATACTACTAGATTAGTGACATCAGCAGAGCTAACTTCTGAAGATGAGATTGTCAAACCAGTAAGTGATAAAATTCCTATTATAGAACTTGCGCCAGGACAGAAACTCAAATTGGAGGCTTACGCGAGACTTGGTCGAGGAACAGAACATGCAAAATGGAATGCTTCAAATGTTTCAGTTCTAACAGAAACTGACAAAGAAGACGAACACATCTTAACCATTGAATCCAGTGGATGTTTAGAACCATCCCAGATTGTATTATCGGGTATTAATGAACTTGCAAATAGAATTGATGACTTTAAGCAAATAATAGCTGCATTGTAATTTCCCCCATGCATTATATTTGGGTAAAAAAGCCATTATTAAAATGAAAAATCAACTGGTGCTAAAATTAGTAGGAGAACTTAAAAAATCATCCAAAAAAAACAAGGCACCAATATGGGCTAAATTAGCTGAACTTGCAGTAAAACCATCATCAGTAAAAAGAGTTGTAAACATTACTAGAATAAGTCGACTAACTAAAGAAAATGATGTGATAATAGTACCAGGAAAGGTTCTGGGCACAGGTATTCTTTTGCATAAAATTACACTTTGCTCATTTTCTATTTCAAATTCTGCAGCTAAAAAAATTCTTGGTGCTGGAGGCAAAATCTTAAGTTTTAAGGAAATGGTTGAAAAATTTCCAACTGGAAAGGATGTAGTAATAATTGGTTAAACAGAAAGTGGTATCAACTGTCAGTAAACAGAAAGTGGTATCAACTGTCAGTAAACAGAAAGTGGTATCAACTGTCAGTAAACAAATTGTTGTAGATGGTACAAATCTTATTGCAGGTAGGTTATGCTCACATGTTGCAAAGTTATTGCTTCAAGGCAACATTGTTACTATTGTAAACTCGGAAAAAATCATGATGAGTGGAAATAGACTAAGTATTATTGGAGAATATAGAAAGTTTTTAGAAGTTTCTAGCATAATTAATCCTAAGCACGGACCTTTTCATCCACGAAGGCCTGATAGGATTATTAGCAGAATGGTAAGGGGTATGTTACCAAAAAAGAAGCCTTCGGGAAAAGTTGCATTAAAGCATTTAAGAGCATACCTCGGAGTTCCAAAACAATTCAAGCCTATTAAAAAAACCCAGTTTGATGACGCGAAGATTACAAGGTCCTCAGCTTACTATACAAGTATGGGCGAAATTGGACAATTAACTGGGTGGACAGGGCAATGAGACCAGAAATTTATTTTGCTTCTAGAAAAACTGCTAAAGCTCATGTTATGATATCAAAAGGTGTTGGTAAGGTAAGAATCAATAATGTTCCAGCGGAAATGATTCCTCAAGAAGTTGCACGAGAGATTATACTTGCGCCCCTTGAAATCTCAGGTGAATTAAGAAAAAAAGTAGATCTTTCCGTTAGAGTAAAAGGTGGTGGATATGTAGGACAAGCCTATGCCACAGCAATTGCAATTTCAAGATCGTTAACTGGTTGGACTAAATCAAGGAAGGACCCTAAAGATCATCCATTTTCAAAATTAGTTCGTGAAGACTTGAAGAAGAGAATAAACGAATTTGACAAGCACCTGCTTAGTGGGGATGCTAGAAGGAAAGAGCCAAAGAAGTTTGGTGGGCCTGGTGCCAGAAGAAAAAAACAAAAATCATATCGTTAGCATTTGAAAGCTGTAATTTTATCTGGCGGTGAAGGAACCAGAGGAAAGCCGTTTACAAATTATTTCCCAAAAGCGATGATTCCCATAAATGGAAAGCCACTCATAGATTACATCGTAAACTATCTGTCTGGATTTGATCTAATTGATGAGATAATCATACTTGCGGATTATAAGAAACTTGGAGGTCAGATAAAAAATTACTTTGAAGGTAGGAAAATTACCAAGAATCTAACATTTATTCAAGATTCACAAAGTGGTACTGGTGGAGATCTGATTCATGTTTCTAGAAAACTGAAAGGTGATTCTGACTTCATTTTGTGGTTCGTCGACAACTTTTGTGCAATTGATCTACAAAGAATGTATAGCTTCTACAGGAAAAAGAATAGTCTAGGATGTATAGCTGTACGAAGATTTTCAAAATCAGAGACTGGATTTGCAGTAATAAAAAATGGCTTCATAACCGAGTTCCAGGAGAAGCCGATGATTAAGATGCACATTCCAGAATGTCTAGGAGTTTATATCTTGGCAACAGAAATCTTGTCCAAAATAAGATCTAAATTGAAAAAAAAGAAAAGAAATCTTAATCTTTCCTTTGACATACTTGAAGAATTATCTCTGAAAAACAAGTTAAGTGGATTTGATATAGGAAAGACTTCATGGATGGATATAGAATCACCAATTACTTTACAACGAAATAGAAAACTGATAAGAAAGATAATTAGAGAGATGAATATTTAGAATTTCGCTCATGCTCTAAAATTTTTTTTTCATGTTGGAGGGCTAGAGAAATATCATCATAACCGTTGAGCAGGCTTTTCTTTCTATGGTTTTCAATGTCAAAATGAATAGTATGAGATTTGGTTTTGATAGTCTGCTCTTCTAAATTTACTTCTATCTCTGAATCAGTTTGAAAAAATTCATCCACATCTTTTCGCTCAAGTTTAATCGGTAATATCCCATTTTTGAAACAATTGTTATAAAAAATGTCTGCAAAAGAGGAAGATATGATTACTCTGAAGCCATAATCTAGTAATGCCCATGCTGCATGCTCTCTACTTGAACCACATCCAAAGTTTTCTCTTGTCAACAATATTTTAGAACCACGGTATTGTGGGTTGTTTAAAATAAAATCAGATCTTGGCTTTTCATTTTTATCATATCTCCAATCAAAAAAAAGATGTTTTCCAAATCCAGTTTTTTGAACCAGTTTTAGGAATTGTTTAGGAACAATTTGATCAGTATCTACATTTACTTTATCGAGTGGTGTTGGAATACTTTTGACTGGTTTGAATGGTTCCATTTAGTTCAAGTCCACTTCTCTTACATCTACAATATGTCCAGCAATTGCTGCAGCTGCTGCCATCACTGGGCTCATTAGATGAGTCCTACCTCCAAATCCTTGTCTTCCTTCAAAATTTCTATTTGAAGTACTTGCACATCGTTCACCAGGTGCAAGAATATCTGGGTTCATGCCTAAACACATACTACAGCCAGATTCACGCCATTCGAAGTTAGCATCCTTAAAAATTACATCCAGTCCTAATTTTTCTGCCTGCCTTTTCACTAGTTGAGAGCCAGGTACCACTAATGCTCTAACTTTCGATGAAACTTTTTTTCCCTTCACTACTCTTGATGCTTCAATAAGATCTTCCAGCCTAGAATTAGTACACGAACCAATAAAGACTCGGTCAAGAGTGATGCCAGTAATTGGAGTACCAGACTTGAGAGCCATATACTCTAAAGAGCGTTCTGCTGCTTTTTCTTCGTCAGGATTTCCCCTTGCATAATCGCTAGGAAATGGGACAATGTCTGTTACGTCAGTTGTCATAGCTGGATTTGTGCCCCAACTCACCTGCGGAGCAATTTCCTCTGCTTTGATTGTAATAGTTTTATCAAATGATGCTCCTGGATCACTTTTTAGATTTTCACGCCAATCGTCAACACACTGATCATAATTATTTGGAACAAATCTTCTACCTTGAAGATACTGGAATGTTTTTTCATCAGGAGCCACCAAACCTGCTCTAGCACCACCTTCTATAGACATGTTGCAGATGGTCATTCTTTGTTCAATGGTTAGTTCAGTTATAGTTTCACCGCGGTATTCAATTACGCTACCAACACCCCCTCCAGTTCCTATTTTTCTAATGATGTAAAGGATGATGTCTTTTGCAGTGATTGTATGAGGATTCTTTCTCTTACCCTCCACTCTAATTTCAAAGGTTTTTAGTTTATCCATCCAAAGACACTGAGTAGCTAAGACATGTTCTACATCACTTGTTCCAATTCCAAAAGCAAGAGCTCCAAATGCGCCATGCGTTGAAGTATGGCTATCGCCACAAACTATTGTACTACCAGGTAAAGTGAGACCTAATTCAGGACCTATCACGTGTACAATTCCTTGATTTGGACTATGAAGATCGAACAATTGAATACCAAAATCTTTACAATTTTTTTCCAGTACTTGCATTTGCGTTGCTGACATTTCATCTACTATGGGAAGAGACCTATTGGTGGTCGGCACATTATGATCCATTGTTGCAATAGTAAGATCTGGTCTTCGTACCTTTCTTTCATTAGTTCGTAATCCATCAAACGCTTGAGGAGAAGTAACTTCATGAATTAGGTGTCTGTCGATATAAAGTAAAGAACGTTCATCCTGCTTATTTACTAAATGAGAATCCCAGATTTTTTCAAAAAGTGTCTTTGGCATCAAATTAACTTCCTTGAATATGGAATATAATCATATAATGATGCACTAAAGCAGTTAAGGTTTATAGTTGAAAAGTCCGCCTGCATCAATTATTTTTTTGATTAGTTCCGGAAACGGTTTCATTGAATAAACCTGTTCTTTTGTTAGATTATTTATCTTGTTTTTTTCTGTGTTTATCTCCAACTCATCTTTATCTGATATGTTCTTGTATGCATTTTCATCGATTTCTATTGGTAACAAAAAAGCACCATCTACTGCATTCCGATAAAATATTCTTGCAAATGAGACTGCAAGTACTGCCTTTATTCCACTTTGAGATAAGGCAATTGTAGCATGCTCTCTTGATGAACCACATCCAAAGTTTTTACCTGCAACTATGAATTCTGCATTCTTAACTTTGGAATGAAAGTTCTTATCAATTCCTTCCATTGCGTGTTTTGCAATCTCAGCGTAATCATGAAGTTTCAGGTATTGGCCTGGTAGTATAACATCCGTGTCTATGTTATCTTTATCATATTTTATCACAGAACTTTTCATTTCAAATCCCTTGGATCCGTTATTTTTCCCCTTATTGCAGATGCGGCTACTACAAGAGGTGAAGCAAGGTATGTTTTAGATTCTACATGACCCATTCTTCCGGGAAAATTACGATTAGTGGTACTGATACATACTTCGTCTTTTGCCAAAACACCCATGTGTGCGCCACAACACGCTCCACACGTAGGAGGTCCTATTGTTACACCAGCATCCAAGAAAATTTCTGCTAGACCTTCTTTCATTGCTTTTTTGTAAATTGATATTGCTGCTGGAAGTATTTCTGTACGAATTTTAACTTTCTGACCTTTGAGAATTTTTGCAACAGCTCTAAGATCTTCTAGTTTCGCTCCAGTGCATGAACCAATGTATGCCTTGTCTAGTTCCACATTTGAAAGATCTCGTGCAGGTGAAATGTTTTGAGGGGAATATGGTTTTGCGACTGTAGGTTCCAATTGTTCAGCTTCATATTCATAGATTTTAGAATACGCAGCGTCAGAATCTCCCTTGACTTCGTTGTAATTAGTAGCACCTCTAGATGCTAGGTAGTCTCTTGTTTCCTGATCTGGTTCAATAATACCACTTTTTGCACCTGCTTCAGTAGTCATATTAGTCAAAGTAAGGCGTTCTTCCATTACCATCTCAGAAATACCACTGCCTCCAAACTGCATTGTTTTGTAAGATGCTCCATCTACTCCTATATCACCAATTATCTTTAAGATGAAATCTTTGGCCATAACATGTTCTGGAAGTTTTCCGTTTAGCTTAAAGTATAATGTTTCAGGAACTTTGAACCAGATCTTTCCATTCAAAAGTACGTATGCTATATCAGTGTGTCCCAAACCAGCTGCAAACGCCCCTAATGCTCCAGTTGTGTTTGTGTGTGAATCTCCACCAACGTAAACTTCGCCAGGTAAGACTAGAGCTTCTTCATGTGACAAAGTATGACAAATTCCATACTGTCCCATCCCATACTTGAAATGCTTCTCAATTCCATATTTTTTTGTGAAATTAGAAAGTAAGACAATATTTTGTGCAGAGATCATATCAGCAGATGGAACGAAATGATCTTCGGCTACCCAAACTTTGGAAGGATCCCATAACTTGTCTGTATTGATACCCTTTTGTTCTAGCTTTTCAAAGACTTTGATTACTCCTGGTCCTGAAACATCATGAATCATCGCCTTGTCTACGTTAACAAAGATAACATCTTCTGGAGATACAGTAGCTTTTCCAGAAGCTCGCGAAAGTATTTTTTCAGTAACATTCATACCCATTTGTAAAAATATCTTGTTTTTGAGATTAAAACGTTTGCAGAAGACTAAATAGTACAAAGTAAGTTTTCTTTTTTTATGTCTCTTACAGTAGTTGCTGTCAAGTCAAAATTGAAAGATAGTAAATTTGATCTGTTTAACGCAATACTCGAATCTCTCAAATCAAAAATAAAATTGAATAACGGTGATATTCTTGTAGTTTCGAGTAAGTATGTTTCAAATGCGCAGGGTAGAGTTTTAGACTATAAGGATGTGATTCCTACTACAAAAGCTAAAAAGATTGCAACCCAATATGAAATGGATCCTATTGTTACTGAAGTTATAGTCAGAGAATCAGACGTCATATTTGGCGGAGTTCCAGGATTTATTATAACTTCATCCGATTCTGTCTTAGCACCTAATGCAGGAATTGATAAATCAAACGCAAAAAAAGGCAAATTGATTTTGTATCCTAATGATCCACAATCAGTTGCTGAGGAGATCAAGCGAAAATTTTTTCTCAAATTTTCCATCCATATAGGAGTGATAATAACAGATAGCCGATTGATGCCAACAAGAATTGGGACTATAGGAGTTGCACTAGCTTGTGTTGGTATTGAGCCAACTTCTGACTTGAGAGCAAAAAAGGATCTTTATAAAAAACCATTAAAGGTTACATTTCAAGCTGTAGCGGATAATCTTGCATCTGTTGCAAATTTCAAAATGGGTGAAGGATCAGAGGCTACGCCTATTGTAGTAATAAAAAACGCTGGCGTCAAGCTCACTGACAGAAAAATAAGTGTGCAGGAAATGGCAATATCCCATGAACAGTGTGTATATGTTAGAGGACTAAGTTCTCGTCAACGTTCGTAATTATTATTTAAAAATTATTAACCTGAACTTTTGGAATCTACGCTACTCATTTAAATATAGTAGATTTAAGGCCAAATTATGGTTGAATTCCTGACAAGTTACCCTAGAACTATTTCTTTCTTTGATGGATTAAAAGGAAAAGTGAGAATTAACAACAAAGGAGGATTAGAACAGCTTAGTTTGGTAGTCAAAAAGAATGTAGATGAATTATTAAAGATCTTTTCAAAGGAGGGTTTCACTAAAGTAAAATTTGAACATAAAGTACCGACTCAGATAGGAAATGGTCTCTCACTTAAACTAAAGAAACCATGGGAAATGCATGTAAGACTATATGATATGAAAAAAGGTTTGGTTGCAATTCAAGCAGAAGTTGAGGTATCGAGAGATTATTTGCAGCATCTCTTTTGTCAAAGAACTCCAGTCCTTTATGAAATGGAATCTCTCTTACAAAAACATAAGATAGAATACAAAATTTGGAATGATAGAATAAACAAGTATATTCATTCTGTTTTTGACAGTTACAAAGTAAAATTAGCAACTCCTAACTTGCCAGTATTTGCATGGAAACCCATGATATTCGTAATTGCTACGGTGAGTTCACTTTATCTGTGGAAATATTTAATCACAATTTAGAATCTATTAATTACAATTCTCAATAATTCTATCTGTGAGTCAATCTGCCCTAAACCTTGATCTCAAGTATTACGGAATTTCACCTTGGGAAATAGAAGTAATATATGGCCTTTTTAATGAAATGTTCCAAGTTAAAGAAACTGAATTAGAAGAAATTGATTCTGATTTTGTAAGTCTAATTGAATTATCAATCCCTCTTCAATTTAATGAAGAATTCTTTCAATGGTTTGGATATAAAAGATGGGACAAGGTCAAAGCATTCTTTAAAGAACTAAAAAGAAGGAGAGGTAAAGGCAAGGCAATTAAAATTGATCTCAATTTTGCTGGCGCACCAAACATAAAGTTCGTTGTGAACACAGATGAAAGATTATGGTTTAACAACGCAATAGAAAAAATTGATTTCATCTTAGAGCTTTTGCCATACCATCTTGCCCCTGAAAAAATTCCACATAATACAAATGAAGTAATTTATGAATTTGATCCCCAAGTGGCAAGATGGCGTCTGCAAACTGCAATTTCTAATCACCAAAAATATGTAATCTCTAATGAAGGATGGAAGCCTGTCAGCTGACTTCTTTTTCTAGTGGTTTTAAAAGTGAATAAAGTTCCTTATACTTTGTTTCTAAAAATGCAAGTGACTCAGTTAGTTTTTTTGCTTTTCCATATTTGTATCGTAGAATCTCCCTGTGATGCCAAAAGTTTTTTCCTTCTTCAACAGAAAGAGTCGTAAAGTAATCTGGTCCCTTAAGATTATCAGGGATCTTTATAGAATATGGAAATAAAAATTCTGCCATAAACCATTCATCTCCATCCGGATAATCTGAACCAGTATCAATATCAAAGAAAAGATGTAGAATATTTGATTGCATGAGCCCATCACCATGAATTTTTGGGTGTTTTACATTAGACTTTTTAAAATCCAGTTTCATTAGATTTGGTTCAAAGTATCCTTTGATTATGCATTTGCGAAATATCTTGTTTACTTCAATAATATTCAATGATAATGTATTCTAAACTTAAACTTGCTAATATTTCATATTATATTTGTAAAAAGAATGTTTTAGACTCGAAGTGTGTCCAAGATTTCCGAAATATTAGTAATTGATTTACCATCTTTTGCAATTGGTTGAGCAGCAGGCGAGTTCTCAACATAATTTGGGATATGATCCATAATTCTTGTGTGATAAGAACTAATGATTTCGTTTTGATAAAACACACCTATTGGAATTTTATTATCCCACTCAATAGATTTTATCATAGCCTGAGTTACTTTCTCATTAAGCTCAACTTCTTCATTGTAGTGTACTATAGGATCATAACCAGTATCTTCTAGTTTGTATATTCGTGGTTTTGGTGTTCTTGTAGATTGATCCATTTGATCTATGCCTGCATACCAGTCCTTAGTATTGATATCATTGTAGGTTGGACATGGTTGTAATACGTCAAGAAACGCTAGCCCATCATGCTTGACAGCTCTTTTGATTAAATCTTTAAGGTGTCTTACATCATAAGCATACCCTCGTGCAACAAACGTAAATCCACTTGCAATTGCTAATGCTATTGGATTTACATCATAGTTAATGTTAGAAGTTGGTAAAGATTTTGTCTTCAGTCCTAGCTTTAGAGTGGGAGATGCTTGACCTTTCGTTAAACCATACACACCGTTATCGAAAATAATGTATGTCATGTTTACATCTCTTCGTCCAGCTGCCACAAAATGTCCAGCACCTATCCCTAGACCGTCTCCATCTCCTCCAACAGCAATCACAGTTAAATCTGGATTGGCAATTTTTGCACCTTGAGCAAATGTCAAAACTCGTCCGTGTAGTGTATGAATCCCACTAACATTAATGAAATGAGATGTTTTTCCCGAACATCCTATGCCCGAAAATATTGCAGTTTTATGTCTTGGTATCTGCAGATCAGCTAGAGCCATTTGTATTGAATTCATAATTCCAAAGTCGCCACATCCTGGGCACCAATCATTGTGTACGTCAGTCTTAAAGTCAGATAACTTAAGCGCCATATGTCAAAACCTGCCTTTTTTCCGCTTTATTTTCGAGAATTTTTTTAAGAGAATCGTAGATTTCAGTACTAGTCATTGGTCTTCCCGTATATTTTAAGACATAATAGTCGATTTTTCTGTCCAAGTATGTGTTCAGTAACATACCCAACTGACCAGTTTGATTTGCTTCAATATCAATAATGGTTTTAACGTCCTTCAACATGGAGTTAATGTAATCTGTAGGAAATGGATGCAATAGTTTTAACTGTATGAAACCGACCTTATGACCTTCGTTTTTTAGCATATCAAGAGCATCCAGAATAGGTCCTTTAGGAGAACCCCAACTCACTATACAGAAATCTGCTAGTCCAAAATTAGTTGCTTTGTCAGAATCAGGAACGGTTTTTAGAATTAATTCCAACTTTGACGCACGTTTATCCATCATTTCTATTCTATTCACGGGATCTTCAGAAACATGTCCTTGCTCATCGCTCTCGTCTCCAGTATTCCAAAAGATTCCATTTTCTAGACCTAGCTTTGATCTTGGTGAAACACCATCTTTGGTTAGTTCAAATCTTTTGTAGTCTTTTTTGTCAATCTTTTCTAGCAGCTTTCCCCTGTCAATAGTAATTTGATTGGGATCGAATTTCACACATGTAGCTACTGTGCTTCCGATAAATTTATCCATCATATGAATAACTGGCATTTGAAAAATATCTGCAAAATTGAAACATTTTGCTGTATCATAAAAACTCTCTTCTATATCTCCAGAAGCGTAAACAATTTTTTGAAACTCCCCGTGGCCAGCATGAATTGCAAACATCAGATCATCTTGACCGTGTCTTGTAGGCAAACCAGTTGATGGTCCACTTCTTTGATAGAGTGTAATTACAACTGGTACTTCATTAATTCCTGCCCATCCAAGAGCTTCTGCCATAAGAGAAAAACCTGGACCTGATGTTGACGTTGAAGCTCTTGTTCCAGTAAGAGCTGCACCAATCATCATACCCATAGCAGAAATTTCATCTTCAGTCTGTACAACAATGGTAGAACCTGGCCTGTTATCTTTAACTTCAAAAATATCATTTGATTCTAAAAAGACACTTTCGTCAGAAGCAGGTGTTATTGGATAATACGATTGGAACCTACAGCCAGAAGCCATCTTACCAAGAGCAGTACCCTGATGACCCTGCACCAAGATGGTATTTGGTTCCTTGGAAACTGTCGGAAGAGGATTGCCAAATTTGGCAAATTTAGCCGTAGCGTAATTATACGCATAGTTTGCAGCCTTTTTGTTTAATTCTGCAATTTTTGGTTTTTTTGCAAAGATGGATTCTATCGACTCTAAAAGAGTTTGAGGAAGCATCCCTAGTAATCCAAAGGATACAGAGACCGATAGAACGTTCATCATTCTAAACATGTTTTTCAGTTTTGGATTATTAGTTTCTTCAGCCAGTTTCGATAACAGTTCCTTGAATGATACAGAGTAAAGTTTGACTCCTTTATCTTTACATATATCAAGAACACTTTGAATGGTAAATTCCTTATTTTGTGAGGAAAGAAAATCGTGCAATCGATTTTTAAATTGTTCATCCAAGGTTGGGACTTCATTTGTTGAAACGGAAGCAAGGTCAGAGTCGTATATTATAGCACCATCTGTTATCACTTCATCAGCATGACGAAAGATCGTTTCGGCATCAAATGCTACCATCAAAGTTACCCCACTGATATTTGATCTAATCGTCTTATCAGAAATTCTTACAGCAAAATAACTATGTTCGCCTTTTATATTGGAATAATATTCTCTTTTCCCAAAGATTTGGTAACCCATACTAGCACAAGCACGAGAAAAAATGTTTGCAGCTGTTTCTACACCACTACCTTGTGGCCCACCAATCATCCACGTTATCTCATTTGATTTCATGAACAAATTGATTCAATGATTAAATATTAACAATGCGATGATAACAAAAGATCCTAACCGCCAGTGGCAGCATCACCAATTGCGCACTCACACTTGTCTCTTTCACCGCAATAGGGGCATACACACACACACTTCTCTAATGAATTTCCACATAGCACACAAATGGCGAATTCATCTTCATCTTCCAAGTTAAAGCTATTACATTATTTTGTTATAAATGCTTTAAATTATTGTAACAATTTAAAGAATCATTTCACTGATTACTATGAAATTCAAAGTTTTACTAACTAGGAAACTACATGATTTTGCAATTAACGAATTAAGAAAACGATGTCAAGTCCATATCCACATGGGCAAAATTCCTATGCCAAAAAAAAAATTGATTGCAAAAATAAAAGGCAAAGATGGTTTAATCTGTTTTCCATATGACATTATAGATTCTGAAGTAATTGATGCTGCCAGAAATCTCAAGGCTATCAGCACCTTTAGTGTAGGTTATGATCAAATAGACGTTAAGTATGCCAGAAAAAAAGGAATTATTGTAAGCTATACTCCTGAAGTTTTGACAAAAACCACAGCAGATCTTACTTTTGCACTAATTCTTGCGTTAGTTCGAAGGATAGTAGATGGCGATAGAATAGTACGCCAGAACAATTGGAAGGTAATTTTTGGAGCATATGACTTTCTTTCTACTGACCTCAATAAGAAAACTCTTGGAATTTTGGGCATGGGAAGGATTGGAAAAGAAGTTGTCAAGAGAGGTCTAGCGTTTGATATGAAAATATTGTATCACAATAGAAAAAAATTACCAAAAAAAGAAGAAAAAGTATTGAACGTGAAATATGAAACTCTTAATAATTTATTTGGTAAAAGTGACATCCTTAGCATTCATGTACCATATTCAAAAGAAACACATGGACTTGTCAATACTAGATTGATAAAAAAAATGAAAAAGACTGCATACATAATAAACACAGCTCGTGGTATGATTATTAATGAAAAAGATCTTGTGTTAGCTCTCAAAAGAAAAATTATTGCAGGTGCTGCACTAGATGTTTATAGTCATGAACCTATTGGAAAAACTCATCCTCTCACAAAGATGTCAAATGTTGTATTAAGTCCACATATTGGAAGCTCTACGACTGAAACGAGAAATGAAATGGCCAAACTTACGATAAAAAATTTGATTCTATCCCTCAATGGTAAAAATCCAATTTACAGAGTATAGTTTAGTTTTTGTTGAAAACAAGAGTTTCTGTGGAACCGTATTTTTTGAAAAGATCATCATAAAGTTTTTTTCGTTCATGTTTTAGATTCATTTTCTCATCATACATTTTAGTAAATGCTGCAGACAGTGTTCTTTCTCCTTCTTTATTGTAGAATCTTACTCTGTAACTAGTCCTTTCAGGCTTTTTCTCCTGTTCAAACTGCGCTTTTACTATGGTTTCAGAGTCCACATGCATGTGACACGGACCATCGTTATCTCCAATAGTAATCCACTTATCTTTCTGTCTAATGCCAAGTGAGTTACTTCTCATTTCAATAATTGAGCCTCCACTTCTAACTACAAACAAAATATCATCAATTTTCAACAGATCTGATAATATTTCTTTTAGCATATTTGACAAGTCATTTTATAATAAATAAACTATGAAAAATGTTTTGACTAAAGATTAATGAGATCATCAGCGTCCATTCTAATACAATCAGTTCCAACTGGCTTCAATCCAGAGAAATTTACTACTCCTTTCGGAACTTTGCCTTGTTTTTGCAGTAAATGTAATTTTTCATTAAAGATATTCTTGTGTTTTAAACATGAGACTCCTATCATGTATTCCTGTTTGTCCACTGTGATAGAGATTACTAATTCAGGAGGATTGACACAATCTTTTCCCTTTTCTCTTATTGAACATCTATCTGGAAGCAACTAGATTCATTTTACTAGTTTGTGATATTAAGTTTGGTCTATTACTTTTTCAAAATTCCATATAGATGGTTTTGTTTTTACAGGATAATCTAGCAATCCTTTTTCTTGTAATTTTTTCACAACAAACGCTGAATACGCTGGAACTCCTGTAGCCCCAGGAGAATTATAGTTTAAAACATGATATGAGTTTGGGCCTTCCAGCTCCATAACGTCTGGTAAAAAGTCACCTTGAGGCGTGATGATAGGAGTTCTTATGCCTGCAGTTCCACGTTTTGAAAAATAGCTAGAACGTATACTAGGTATGAACTTCTTTACTCGTTCAATCATAACTGTTTTTGAAATCGAACTTAACCATTCTTTAGATATTAGAGATAGAAAATCGGGTTTCATAAACAATTTTTTTGCATTTCCTGTAGCTATCTCAGATATTTTTGCTATTGAAGTAGCTAGATCACCTAAATATCCTGAATAAGTTTCTGGGCTTAGAACTGGGATGGCATTCGGACCTATTTCGGTTTCTCCATTTGACCTTTTAATCCAATGTGGATCAAGAAAGGGATATCCCTGAAATTTCGCGACGGAATAAACATTTGTCTTAACTAAATCACCATATTTACCATCAGCAATCCAATATTCCCCTCGGAAATTAAGATCTGAATATTCTTCAACAAGTCCAAATTTTTTTGCGATTGGAAGTGAGTTTCCGCCTGCACAATTAATTATTAGTTTTGATGTGATGTTCGTGTTATCATCAAAATTTACTATTGTATCATTAGTAGTTATTTTGACAGAATTAACCTTGTGATAAAGCAAAAAAATTGTTCCATTCTTTTCTGATTCTTTTTTAATTTCATGAGTAAAGACGCCATAGTCTGTAGATGTATCTCGCTTGGAATTCAATGCTGAATAGCAACGTACATTTGGTTCTTTTTTTAATACTTCATTTCCAACTAGAAGCTCAAGATCTTCTTGAGGAATCTCATTTTGAACTCCCCATTTCATGTATTTTTCTAAGGTTTTGTGTTGTCCTTCATCTAGGGCAACCATAAGTTTTCCAACATTTTTCCATGGTAGATTTCTTTCTTTTGCAAGTTCTTTCCACATTCTGTAAGATATAATAGATGCTTTTGCTAGAATTTTCTTTTTTTGTGGATCCAAATAAAAAGGAGAGTGTATCACAGCTGTATTTCTGCTACTTGCATGCATTGCAACGTCGGACTCTTTTTCAATCACGCAAGTTTTGATGTCATAAAGATTTGAAATCCAATATGAAATTGTGGTGCCAAGTATTCCACCGCCAATTATTGCAACATCATATTTTGTCACTATGAAATGTTCTGTTATAGACAATTAATTGATTATGTAAATGGCGCCGGGAGAGAGAGTAGCTAAATTAGTTTAAAACACTCTCACCAATTTCACGCCTAAAACATTCGTTAACAGTTAGTCACGCAGACTATGCCAATATCCAATGAAGATTGCGGTTTTGTTGGCGATATCCTAATTTTATACTGTGCATTTTCATCGAAAGGAACATCAAATTGCGTTGTCCGGCTAACTGGTTTGTTTGGGTATAGAGAATCACCAAACAAGTCCTCATTTGAAAATTTTCCAAATACCGCTTCGTGTTTTTCATCATTCTCATCTATAAAATAAAACTGTCCTCCAACCATTCTAGTAGTTTCAGTACCCACGTTTTCAGCAATTATTCTGATTTGAAAGAAAGTATGTTCTGGTCTAGTATCTTTATTTCCATTATGCTCACCTATATGCTCTATGATGTATTGAACTGGGCCTACCTGAATGGGTTCCCCACCCTTTGCATAGACAAGAACTGGTTCATAAATAATAGTAAGATACCAAGAAATACTAATTGAGATTACAACTATTGACACCAGTATTATTACACCACCAGAAACCATTATCAATAAAAAAATCTGAAACGTCCTTTAAAATTCTTTGATTAACAATTCGTATCAAATGCAAATGAAAAATGCGCCGGGAGAGAGATTTGAACTCTCGTACCCTTGCGAGTACGCGCTTTATGGTAAACAATTTCCAGGCGCGCGCCCTACCAGGCTAGGCGACCCCGGCATAGTTTGATAGACTAGATACCCAATTTCCGGGTATTTAATACGTTATTTAGAAAGTTGATCGTTTTTGTAATCCACTTGTAACTAACTATTTGAAAATGTTAATTATTACTGAATCTTTCAGTACATCTTCACCCATCGTACTTGAAATTATTTTGTATCTTCCTGCTATTACATTATCACCATTAGTTTTTGTCTGATCCCAGACAAATGTTGCCTCTCCTCTGGGTTTTAATACTGAAATTACTTGCGCTGCTAGTGGAGAATACAAAACAGTTCCATCTAGACCAACTATCTTGAACCCATGTGATGAGTCTGAAAACGTGAGTGGTTCTGTTCCAGAATTTACTATTCTGATATGTATAGGCTGTCCAAGCTCAAAATCAGTCTTTTCAATAATTATTGAGAGTGATGGCCCTTCGATGAATTCAAGGGATGTGCTCTTATCAACTAAACTACCAAAGAATAATCCTAATACAGCAGCGGCAACAGCTCCTGAACCAAATCCAATCGCTACACCTTTTGAAATCATCTTTAAAACACAAAAATTCCTCTTTATTTATTAACGGTAGTCTTCGATCTCCAGTTTCTTGGATACGTGTTTGGAGGTAGAACAATTCGTTTTATCTTAAATGCAAATCCTTTTGTATTTTCTATAATTTCTGATTTGGGTATTATTGCTTCAGCAAGAGCCACTAACTCTCCTTTTTGTGTGTAAATTCCAACAAAATCACCTTTTATGATTGAAGGCGATATTTCCAAAACTCCTGGAATCGCAAGCTGTGCACCATGACATAAAGCATCAACTGCAGAATCACGAATTACTACAGATTTTATCTCACTTAATGCATTCTCTATTGGCAGGATTAATTTCAGTAGTTTGCTATTGTCTTTTTTTTCTTTCCATAATGCATAAGCATCAACAAGATGATGTAGAGTAACCAGTCGGTCATCTTCACTGAATTGATTAACGCGTGTTCGTCTTAGTTCAATCATTGTGGCCCCGGGTCCCAATATTTCTCCCATATCATAAAATAATTTTCTAATATAGGTACCAGATTCACATAAAACTCGTAAAAGCAATAGGCGTTCCTTTTGTTCAATTAATTCAAGTTCATAGATCTTTCTTGAACGTATTTTACGTGAAACAGAAGATCTCTGCGGTGGTTTTTGATAAATTTCTCCTCTAAATTTTTTCAACACCTCTTCTAATTCTTTACTAGATGGCAATGAATGCAATCTTCCCAGTGCATGATATTCTTTTGGCCCTAAAAGTAAAACGCCAAGAGCCTTAGTAGCTTCACCTAGACCTAATGGTAAGAGTCCAGATACCATGGGATCTAACGTTCCACTATGTCCAACCTTTGGGATATTGAGAATCTTTTTTACCCAAGCTACAGTTTCATGACTAGTTGGACCGTTTGGTTTGTCTAAAAGTATCAAACCATATGTGAGCAACTGATCTATTGTTCTTTTATCGTAGTAAGTACCACGTTGTTCGTCAGTGATATCTTGATCTATTATCTGAAGATTTTGAAGTTGTTTCAGTTTCAAAAAAGATTCTTCACCGTTTCTTTTGCAATAGAAAGGACCTGGTCAGCATCAAGTCCATCCGTATTTATGATTTTATCAAATACTGATAAATCAGAACCAAATTCAAAATCATAAAGTTTCTTATACAGAATTTTATTTTCATCATACCTTAGTTTTACTATTGCCAACGATCTTTCTAACGGTAAATTGTCTCTTAAAGTCATTCTTTTTGCACTATTCTCTGGAGAACCTGCCAACCAGATTCTAACTCCACCATTGACTAGCCACGGTAATGTGTAACTTGTAATAACCACGCTTCCTTTCAAAAAAAGTTCTTCAAGTTTTTCATCTACTTTTTTGTCAAATTCAGGATTTTTCTTTCGTTGACTTAAAAAATTCATACCATCTTGAGTATCCCACCAGTCATCCCCGCCTATAGGAAAACCTCCTTCTTTTGCTAATTCCTTTAAAGCATCACCGCCACTAAGGCACTTTAATCCAAATTCTTTTGCAAGTCTTTTAGCTATAGTAGTTTTTCCAATTGCTGGGGGACCGCATATTATTACAGATTTTAACAACTCATATGCCCATAGTAGTTTTAGTGAGTTTCATTATTATTCCACTAAATGCTATGGAAGATAAGAAATACCATGCCCATAGATAAAGGTCATTTTCTTGATGACATATTGTACCCTCAGCAACAGTCTCAGCCGTGCAAGTCAGGTTGAAAAAATCACCTGGTATTACATTAAGTGGTATTGGTGAAGCTGCTACAGTGTACGAAAAAAGAACAGGCAGTACAAAGTAAAAAACCAGAATTAATGGTATGAAAGTAATCATCATTGGTCGCATATTCATTCGCATCATTTCTGCATTCATCTTGTTCATGTAAATTGATTTTTTGTTAAGAGATGCAATCTTCTCCTGATCTTTTGCTCTAAATGCGGCCATTCTTTCTTTTTGAAAAGCTCTAGTCTCTTTCATTATACGTTTTAGCTTAGATTGATCGATTAACTTTTTTCTGACAGTGGAATTGAAGAGATTTAATAAAATTGCAAAACCAACCATTACAATAGCTGAGGGGAGCATTCCTTTGATTATAGGATCATCGCTGCCAAATCCCCCTTCCCTTAGGCCAAACAAATCACCCTGTAAAAATACACTATTTAGAAATTCAAAGACGATATTAATTTCCATTGCAATTACCCTATTGCGCTTACTATCGCATTTGCGACTTCTTCAACCTTTCCTTCAGAATTAAGAATCATGTTCATGGGCGAACCACAAAGCACAGAACAGCTAGAAATCATGGCATTTGAAATATCAAGCTCTTTTTTTATTGCCGCTACAGATATTATATCACGATTTCGAGAATCATCTTTCATACGACGATTGTAAATTTCCTCAGGATTTGCAGAGATCAAAATAAAATTAACGGGTTTTATAATTTCTAAAACATTGTAAGGCAATCCTGGATAAAATCCAGCCTTGGTTGAAATGAAAGCATGTGTGTCAATTATTACAATTTCATCATCCATATTGGCAATACTTTTTGCTGCTGTGGCCTGAAGATCTTTCTGTTCTGAAACTGAAAGTTTACGTAGCTCATCTCTGTTTTCCACCCCTTTCTTTTTTGCCTCGTCTAACATGATACTCCCAAAAGAACAAACATTAACACTTTTGTTTTTAGACCGAAGAATTTCTACAACACTAGATACTACTGATGTTTTTCCAACGCCAGCAATTCCAACAATTATAATTTTCTTACTTTCTACCAAGTAAAGCACCAAGCCGTGGCATAACTACATCCACCTTTTCTCTTACCAGCTGATTGTAATAGTTTATCAAAATATCTACCATTAACAGTATTCCTATGCCAGAACCAAAGACCCCTAAAACATCTGAGACACCAGCAATCAAACCAAGAATTATGGAACCGAGTAAGGTAACAGAGGGGATGTATTTGTTTAGCAAGTTTTCTATTGGTTGGTTTGAACGTCTAAACCCAGGAATCTGTACATCCGCATCAAGAAGGTTCTTTGCAGCACTTTTTGGTGAGAGTCCTCCTAATTCCACCCAAAGTTTACCAAACACTACTACAATCACTATCATAAAAATGATATAAAATACGGCTCTAAGGGGATCTAAAGCTACAATATCCAGTCCACGAGGAGGTATCATGTAGTAAACAAGTCCACCAATTGGGGAAGCAGGACTAGTAGGATCATACTGTGCTAGAAAGTTCATAAAGAAATTATCGTTTCTTGGATTGAAGTTTGCCCATAACATTTGTCCCATAAAGAGTGCGTTCGCGGTTAAAGCAGTTGCAAGGATAACAGGAATGTTAGAAACATACATCAATTTGATAGGATAAACTGCGGAAAATCCTCTATACTTTGTTGAAACGATTGGTATCTCTATTTTCATTCCTTGTGTATAAACTAGAATCATTATCATTCCTGCAGTCAGAAAGATTCCAAATATGCTTGGCAGCTGATTTGATCTAAAGAATGTATCAGCTAAATTGTTTTGCATTATAGATTGTCCTATGTATGGTATGATTCCTATTGTCCCACCATCACCTGCAGGTAGTGGACTAAAGAAACTCCAAAGTATTTGCTGTGTTACTCCTGCCATAATGAAAAGACTGATGCCACTTCCAATACCCCAGCCTTTCTGGAGTAGCTCATCCAAAAACATTATGATTATCGATGCTGCCATTAGCTGTCCAGTCAAAATATACATAATTTCAGGAGAGGTAACCCCAGGACCATAAACCGCTATAGCGTAAACTATAGACTCGACTACGATAACAATATACGTAACAAGTTTGGTAGCGGTTTGATATATTGCACGCTCTTCTGGTTTTTTAAAGTCAAACTTGAGAATATCTGAACCTCTTAAAAGTTGCATCAAGAGTCCTGCTGTGACTATAGGGCCTATACCAAGTTCTACTAGTGTTCCTTGTTGTGATGCGAAAATTACTCTGGCAAATGCTAGAAAGTCAAATTCAGGAGTTGTAGCACCAAACAGTGGTGTCTGTCCCATTACCATGTAAACGAGGAGGCAAATTGCACACCAAACCAATCGTCTCTGGAGAGTTTGTTTCTTTTTTGGTTTAGGAACCTGAGGAACGTACGGTTCAGCCTTTGCTACTATCTTGCGAACAAAATTAGTTGCAGTACCTTCATTCATTCGGAAGTTTCACCTCGCCTCCAGCCTTTTTAATTTTCTCTTGTGCAGATGCCGAGAATCTAGAAACCTTGACAGTGTATCCAGTCTTAACTTCTCCTCCCCCAAGAAGTTTGTCATATCCAAGTTGTTTAAGATCTATAATCTTTTTTCCATCTTCCTGTTGACCAAATTTGGCAAACATGTCATCAAGGTCTCTAACACTAATCCACTTTTTAATAATGGTTGGATGAGGCGGATGAGTAGAATCATGACCAAAATGATTAGGATCTGTTTTTAGCATCCCGCTAAAATGATGTTTGAGCATTCCACTTTTGCCTAATCCCCCTTTATGCCCACTTGCTCTATGCTGACCAACCTGACCCCAGCCATGAGTTCTGCTTCCTCTAAGTCTTCTTTTCTTGCGTAACCTAGTTACCATTTTAGATCATATTCTTAATGTGAGCAGCAAGATCCTTGTTATGTCCCAGCATTCCTCCTTCTCCATACAACTTTTTTGTATTTCGTTTAAAACCATGTCGTGGAGGACTAAGTGCAAACCAAGGTTTGAGTGGTTTAAGTTTAGATAAGGAAGATTTTCCTTCTACTAACAATTTAGCAAGGTCTTCAATGCTCTTAAAACCAAGTTGAGAAAGATCTTCTGATGTAATACTTTTGTAACCTTCTTTTCGTCCCTTTTTTTCTAATAGTTCTTTTATGAGAGAAATGTCTGGTTCTTGCCAAGAAACATAGTGTTTTACTTTATCTAACATACCTTCAGTATTTTCCTTTACTGGAATTATTGTTGCGCGAAATTTTTTATCTAAGCGTAAGAGCTTAAGCGTAGTTTTTGCCCAATATGGAATGTTTACTTGACCCTTCATTCTAAGTACTAAGTAAGCCTTAACCATCCTCATTCAACCTTGACTAAATGTTTGTCTTAAGCAGTCTAAAACAGCCTTGGAAGTTGAATTCATTGTATTTGTAGAGCCTTTAGAAGTTGTCCATGCATCTTTAAGTCCTGCAAGTCTCAAAAGATTTCTTATTCTTCGTCCAGCAACCAACCCTAGTCCACGAGGTCCTGGTATGATTTCTATTACCACACTACCACCTTTTCCTCTTACTTTGAATGGAACAGAATGTGATTGTTCACACCTACATTCCCAGCTTCCACATCCAAGTTTTATGGGACTTACATTACGATACGCTGCGTTTGTAGCTTTCTCAATTGCAATTCTCATTTGTTTTGACTTGCCGCTACCAATTCCTAACCAACCATTCTCATCTCCCGCAGCAACCATTGCTTTAAATCTAGTTGATTGTCCATTTGGAGTCATCTTCTGAATCATTCCAACATCAATGACTTCAGTTTTTAGGTCAGGGAGGAGTTTCTTAATTATACCAGCTTCTTGAATTCGATAACCATTTTCATAAATTTCTCTCATAGAATCTATCTCTCCCGAATTTACTAGCACTCCTAGCTTAGTTCTTGGTATCCATGGTGCTTCCTCTCGTCTTCGTTGTGGTCTTTGCTGTGGTATTTGCGGTGGTCCTTGCGGTGGTCTTTGCTGTACTTGACTCATGACGATTTAACCTCGATATCAATTGCAGACTTTACCTTGTCAAAATCACTTGTAATCTTGAGATGTTTTCCTTGAATCCTATCTTTGCTTGGAAAAGTTTTTTCATTTGCTGGAACTTGCAAGCCTGCATCTACAAGTCCCTTTAAGGCAGCTGCCATTCTTTGAGTATATTTTCTTGTACCACTGTATAGAATAGCACTCTTTGAACCAACTAAAAGTGCCTTTTTCCCAGCTATGTAGCCAGTAAGATATGCTGCAGGTATGTTTTTCCTAGAACCTTTCCAACCTTTACCCATGAGTATTCTAGAATGTGCAGATGCAATAACTTTATCTCCTGTTAATTCAGGTTTATGAATTTGAACCGAAGTATTCTCGTTAGAAATATGCACTGTAACAAAATTCCGTCTACTCATAAGAAGTGCCTTTCTTCTTCGGTAGTTAGTCTTTTTTTCCCGTAATCTTCGCAATATTCTTGAATATGTCATTCTATACTTCCAGAAATTTTGATCATACTCTTATAAACCTTAAAGGGGAATTAGTGAAATCAATAAAGCTTTTTGCACATGAAGGCGATTTTCTGCTTGATCCCAAACAACAGATTGTGATCCATCTATCACGTCGCTCGTTACTTCTTGTTCCCTTTTTGCAGGAAGACAATGCATGAATATGGCATTTTCTTTGGCGTTTTTCATTAAAGATGAGTTCACTTGAAAACGTGGAAAAAATTTTTTGAGCCGTTTAGAGTTCTTGTGATGGATTGACACAAATGTATCAGTCATTATTATGTCAGCATCTTTTGATGCCGTAATTGGGTTATTTGTTAATTCAATACTAGAGAATTTTTTAGATTGTTTTACAACCCTTGAATCTGGTTCATGTCCTTTTGGTGTTGCAATTGATATGTTCATTTGTAATTTTGAACATCCATAAATCATGGAGTTACAAACGTTATTGCCATCACCTATCCAGGCTATCTTGAGATTTGAAAATTTTTTCTTTTTTTCTTTGATGGTCATAATGTCAGCTAAGGTTTGACATGGATGAAAAGTGTCTGAAAGGCCATTAATTACTGGAACATCAGAGTTTTGTGCAAGAATTTCTATAGTTTCATGATCGTAAACCCGTGCCATTATAGCATCAACGTAACGGGACAGTGTCCTGGCTGTATCTTGAATAGTTTCGCCCCTTGAAAGTTGTAAGTCACTTACTGAAAGATTTAATGCATAACCACCTAATTGAAATATTCCAGTTTCAAAGCTTACGCGAGTTCTAGTTGATGGTTTTTGGAAGATCATGGCCAAAGATTTGTTTTTTAAAAATGGTCGATTGATTCCATTCTTGAGATCTTTTTTTAGTTTTATACCACGTTCTACTAATTCCACAATTTCTTTTTTATCAAGCTCGCCAAGAGTTAGCAGATCCTTTGTTTTTATTTTCATTTTCATCTCTAACCAACTACCAGTTACTTCTTTTTAGGTTTAGGTTTTTCATATTAACGTACATAGTGATTTATGTTGAAGAAGGTCTTCCATCGCTAATCCATTTCTTTATTTTTGTAGCCATGGCTCTAGCACTTTGGTCATCATCAGGTGTAGGAACGCCATAGAGTTCTGCATACTTTTCAATATCCTTTGTTTGTATTCCTTCAAAAGGATCAGAGCTACTTTCTGATGGTTCTACACACTCAATCTTTGGTTTCAATTCTTTTTCAATTTCTACGTGTGTTTTTGATACTTGGGTTGAAGGTTGTAACTTTTGTTCACGTGTGTTATCAACTTGTTGTGTTACTTTCAAGGGATCTGCATATTCTTTAATTGTAGGTTTTGCAGGTGGTGTTTGTTCTAAGGTTTTAGTTCCTTTAGTCAAATGTTCGCCAAATATGTTTTCAATAAATGATTCTTTTTCAAATGGTTTCAAATCTTCATAGTTTTGTCCTACTCCGAAATACAAAATAGGCGCTGATGTTACTTTAACAATAGAAATCGCTGATCCTCCTCTGGCATCAGCATCACTTTTTGTGAGTATTGCCCCATCAAACTTTACATGCTGATAGAATTCTCGTGCCTGGCTAACCATATCATTTCCCGCTAACGAATCGCCTACAAAAATTTTCAAATCAGGATTTACAACTTTGCTAATTTTTGAAATTTGATCCATTAGGTTCTTGCTGGTTTGCATCCTTCCAGCACTATCAACCAACACACAATCAACTTTATGTGATTTTGCATAAAGTACTGCATCTCGTGCAACGGCAGCAGGATCAGAACCATAGTTTTGTGATATCAATTTTATCTTCAGTTTGTTTGTGTGCTCTCGTAATTGTTCAATTGCACCGGCTCTATAAGTGTCCGCTGCTGCAACAACAACAGAAAAATTATTTTGTTGTAACATGTAAGCAATCTTTGCTAACGTCGTAGTTTTTCCAGTTCCATTTATACCCACAAATAATATAAGATAAGGTTCGCCACGACTTTTTTTTGATGATACATTCGATATCAAATCAATTTTATGTGTAGTATCAAACAATTTGGAAATGTAGTTTACAAGACTTTGTTTTACAAAGTCTTCAATTTGTTTTCTTTCTACTTTATTCCCCAAAAGATTATCTTTTAATTCAGATTTTAAAGAATCGACAACTTCTACAGCAACATCAGATTCTAATAATGAAATCTCAAGTTCAGATAAAATTTCATTAATATCTTTCTCTTTTAGTTCTTTTTCGCTAAAACTCTTTGCAGTATTTGCAAAAGCATTTCTTAATTTTTCAAACATATTGTAATTTCCTTTACTTGGATAGTTTACGTGCGTTTTGTAAAAAATTGTTCAGTTCTTGTTTATTTTGTTCGAGTTTTGCAGCAACCTGCTGTTTTTGAGTAGCTGTATCTTGTAAAGCAACTTGCATTTCTTTAATTCTAGATTCAATATAATTAATCGTAGAATCTTTATCACGTTCTATGGCTGCTCCAGCACCTATATTCAGTATCATTTTCTCATTTGGAATGATTTTTGCTTTAGCGTATGCACCTAATCCAAGTGGAACAAGTGTTTCAAGGTGTTCATTTTCTGCTATTCCTCCAATAGATTCAATCGAGGAGGAAGCCTCTTGAATTACCTTTACTATAGTTCGTTCCTTTTGTATTAAATCAACTAGATAAGATTCAAGCATTTGAATCTGATAATAAATTGCTTGAAGTTGTTCTTCACTCATTTAGAAAAAAATGATCTCGATGCCTATAAATGCATTCTCAAACTGATTTTATCATAACAAAAAATCTATCTAAAAAAGTAATATGATGAAAAAATTCCTTATTGAATTCATAAATAAAAAATAAAGGGTGGTTATCCTTTAACCTTTGAGAATCTGTTATCAACTTCTTCCCAATTTACTGTGTTCCACCAAGCAGAAACGTAATCAGGACGTTTGTTCTGATATTTCAGATAGTAAGCATGTTCCCAAACATCAAGGCCCAATAGAGGAATCAATCCTTCAGTTCTTGGACTTGTCTGATTTGGCATTGCTTTGTATTCTACTTTACTGCTTTCTGAATTGTATACTAACCATCCCCATCCACTGCCTTGTATGACTGCAGTATTTTTTGAGAATGTATCCTTAAAGCTAGCAAAGCTTCCAAATGATGAATTTATGGCATCTGCTATAGACCCACCTGCTTCTCCACCACCACTGGGTTTCATATTGTTCCAGAATAGTTTGTGGTTGTCATATCCACCGCCATTGAAGTTCAGTGCACCCTTCACATCGTCAGGTACCTGACTCAAATTAGAAAGAATCTCTGTGATGTCCTTATTTTGTAATTCTGAACTCAACTTTTCTAACGCTGCGTTCATTCCGTCTGTGTATTTTTGATGGTGCTTGGTGTGATGAATTTCCATCGTTCTCGCATCAATATGTGGTTCTAAAGCATCGTATTTGTAAGGCATTTCAGGAAGTGTGTATTTTCCCATAAAATTTCATGTTGTGTAACATAATTTATTACTTTAGTGAAACAATAGATTTTATCCATATACTGTAGACATACCATGATGGAAAAACACAAAATAGTTTTTTTTTCTATTGTCATAATCGTAATAAGCTTCCTAATTTTTCAAAATTTTGTAAATAAGAATGACATCCAATTGTATTTAGATAAAAGTGGTCCTCTTATAGGTACAGAATATCCACGAAGTTTTGGATTTGAAGGCAATGGAATTAAAATTGCAATTATCGATACTGGAATTGATTACAATCATCCAGATCTTTCTGGATATGAAAATGATGCTAAAGTCATAGGAGGATATGACTACATCGATAATGATGAAGATCCAATGGACACAAATGGACATGGGACTGAAGTTGCTGGAATCATTGCTGCTGATGGAAATTTAAAAGGAATAGCACCTAAGGCAAAAATTTTAGCTTATCGAGTTTCTTCTGATGGAGAATCTGTTTCTACTGATTTAATAATCGATGCAATCCGTCAAGCAATCAAAGATGACGTTGATATAATTAACATAAGTTTAGGAATAAACAAAACGAACGTAAGGTTAGATAACTCCATCAACGATGCAATAAAAGAAGGAGTAGTAGTTGTTACTGCTGCAGGCAATCACGGGCCAGCCTTGGGAACAATAGGAAGTCCAGGAAGAACCATTAATTCTATAACAGTAGGTGCAAGCCTCAACAATAACACATCAAGTATTGCTTCAACGTTTACTATTGAAAACAAGCAGTACGAGGTCTTTCCTATGGAAGGTACTAAGCCACTGTCTGAATCTATATCAGCAAAAATCCTTTTTGGGAAATATGGCAGAGAACGAGATTTTAAAGAATTAGATGCACAAGATTCAATTTTACTAGTAGAAAGGGGTAGTGACAGGCTAGGTGAACTTGTATATTTTTCGGAAAAAGAGTATAATGCTGCACAAAATGGAGCTAAAGCTTTAGTTGTTTACAACAATCAACCGGGAAACTTTTTTGCCAAGTTGGAACATGAAGATGCTCCACCAAACTACAGTCCAAGTATTCCTGCGGTATCACTCTCAAGAGAAGAAGGATTAGAATTAAGAGATATATTGGAAAATGAAATCATTGGAAAATTAGATATTTTTTACCATCCGGATGTTGTGGCTCTTTTTAGTTCTCGTGGTCCTGTATCTCCTTTTTACATAAAACCTGATTTAGTAGCACCAGGCGCGTTCATAAATACAACATTGAACGGAGGAAAATACAATTTCACGAGTGGAACAAGTTTTGCCGCACCACATGTATCCGGGGCTGCAGCAATTCTTTTGCAAAAAGAACCGAATCTTGATCCAATTGAGATTGGTTCTATATTGGCAACTACTGCTGATCCAGTATTAGATCCGTATGGTATTCTAGTTCCGTCAGAATTATCAGGTACTGGAAGACTAAATCTGACAAGAGCCTTTGATGCAAAAGTTGTTGTGGTACCTCATAGTCTAATCTTTAACCTTTCAACTAAAAATCCAGATCAGACTCATGCACTCAAGTTGAAAAGTCTGGATGGAGATTTGCCATCACTAGACATAGCATTCGAATTGCGAGATGATGAGATAGAATTTGATTATTATTTTGAAAATGAATACCTGAACATTCAAGCTAAATTAGTTAAAGAAAAAATTGGTGACTTTGAAGGAGTTCTTATTATCAGTGATAAAAAAACAAACTATCGTATTCCAATCCTTATACACATAACAGAAGGGGGAATGAACATAACGGAAACAAATGGAGAGTTAAGTTTTGAATTAGTCCATCCTGAAAGCTGGTCATATGCAAAAATATCAATAACAAACAAAGACTCAGGTAAAACGTACAAAATTTCAAAAACTCCAACAAAAGATTCGACTCTTGCAATTTACGAAGCAGGTGAATATTGGATTGAGACTCATATGACTACTAAAGGTGGAGTTGAAAGCATGTATGGAGTAATAGTTGTCAATAACCCATCTACCTCGAAAGGATTTGATATTTTTGATTCAATTGGGATTACACCAAAGCCTCTTCTTATAATTTCAGTAATAATTGGAGTAATGATAGTTATGGGAATAAAACTAGGCAGGACGTAGATTGTTATGAACCAAATGGTCCTGCTTTTTTGATTTCTTCTGGTACATTGTTAAATCTTCGGAAGTTGTCTACAAACATTTGTGCGAGTTTTCTAGCAGAGAGATCATAAGCATCATCATCACTCCAAGTATTTCTAGAATTCAGTATTCCTGCTGGAACGTCTTGGCATGTAGTTGGAACGTCTAAATTGAATATGTTATCGTGTCTAAATTTTACTATATCAAGTGAACCGATAAGAGTTGCTGTGACCATTGCCCTACTATGTTTTATGCTAATTCTTTTTCCAACACCGTATGGACCTCCTGACCAACCCGTATTAATCAAATAAACTTTGGTGTTGTATTTTGCTATCTTGTCACCAAGCATCTTAGCATAAACCGCAGCAGGCCTAGGCATAAATGGTGCTCCAAAACATTCAGAAAAAGTTGCGATGGGTTCTTTTATTCCACGTTCTGTTCCTGCGAGTTTGCTTGTATATCCCGACATGAAGTGATACATAGCACCTTCTTTGGTTAGCCTTGAAATGGGAGGTAATACGCCCAGTGCATCTGCTGTAAGAAATATGACCACTTTGGGGTGTGTGCCAACACTAGGAACAATGGCACCTGGTATGTAGTTTAGTGGATAAGCTGCTCTAGTGTTTTCAGTAAGGCTTGCATCATCAAAGTTAGGCTTTAACGTATCTTTTTGTATGACAACATTTTCTAGTACAGCGCCTTGTTTGATTGCATTCCATATTTGAGGCTCATTTTCTTTCTCGAGGTTAATACATTTAGCATAACAACCTCCTTCGAAATTAAAAATGCCTTTATCTGACCATCCATGTTCATCATCTCCAATTAACATTCTGTTAGGATCTGCAGAAAGACTAGTCTTTCCAGTACCTGAAAGGCCAAAGAATAATGCTGTATCACCATCTCTACCAACATTTGCTGAACAGTGCATTGGAAACACATTATGGGACGGGAGAATGTAATTCATAACTGAAAACATTGCCTTTTTCATTTCTCCTGCATACGAAGTTGCTCCAATTAGAACAATTTTTTTTAAGAAATTAATTAGAATAAAGGCATTAGAATTTGTATCATCAACTTCTGGAATTGCTTCAAAATCATTTATCGAAAGTAGAGTAAATTGTGGTTCATGTGAATCTAATTCTGCAGCTGATGGTCTAACAAAAATTTGACGAGCAAAAAGATTCTGCCAAGCACGGTCATTTATTACACGAATGGAAATTCTGTTTTGGCTTTCTGCTCCAACAAATCCATCAAAAACAAAGATTTCCTTGTTTTCTAAATGCTTTTTCATCTTTTGAAAAATTTTCTCAAATTTTTCTTCTGAAAATGGGTGGTTTACGTTTCCCCAATCAACGTTACTATGAGTTTCATCATCATCTATTATGTATCTATCATGGGGTGATCTTCCGGTATATTTTCCTGTTTTTACGGAAAGTGAACCTGTGGAAGTAACAATCCCTTCATTTTTTTGAGTGGCAATTTCAACTAGAGTTTGTGGTGGAATATTTCTATGCACCTTAACAGATTTAATACCAAATTCTTCCATTTGTAAAAAAAACTTTGTCATACTGACTTTACCAAAATTCAATGGTAAGAATTCACATGGTGTGAGAAAAGCATTTTACATAATATAGGCATCAGACAAAAAAACCCATGCAATTCCTTTTTATCTCTTTCTAGTGGTAAGATTCTGAATTTTATTTCTAGGAAACCTATTTATTTTAAAGTTCGAGATTCTCCGTATGACTATTAATAAGGAACTTTTGTCTATGCGAGAAAAAGTCTCAAGTCATAAACCAAATTTTGTGAGACAAGAAAGCTGGCGATATAAGAGGATATCAGAGTCATGGAGAAAGCCAAAAGGAATTGATAATCATCAGAGAAAACAAAAAAGCCGTGGTCGACCAACCATTGTGAAAATTGGATATGGTGGACCAACTGCTGCAAAAGGATTACATCCATCAGGATATACCGATAATTTAATTCACAACATAAAAGATTTAGAGGATCTAAACCCAAAAACTGATGGCCTAAGAATTGCTCATGGTGTGGGTAAGAAAAAACGACTCGAAATTCTGACCAAAGCCATAGAGAAAAAATTCAAAGTATTTAATGCAAGGGTGTCAACTAGTGGTAGTAAATCTTAAAACTAAAAAGAGATTAGTCTCTAGAGTTTTAGGTGTAGGTGCAAATCGGATTAGATTCGATGTAGATCATTTAGATGATGCTGCCGATGCTATCACGCGCGACAACATTCGTAGTCTGATTACGGCAAATATGATATACATTCTACGAAAGGGAGGAACATCCAAAGGTAGAAAACGTTTTAAAAAATCACAAAAAAGAAAACGAGGTACAAAGCAGGGTTCAAAAAAAGGAGCAATTGGAGCTCGTGTAGGTAAAAAAGAAGTTTATGTCAAGAAAGTCCGAGCCTTGCGTCGTCAGTTGAAAGTAGTGAAAGATAGAAAAGAAATTACAAACGTGGATTACTGGGGTTTATATAAAAAAGTGAGAGGCGGTCAGATTAGAAATCGTGCCCATCTACGAAGTTTAATAGCTGAAATTAGATCAAAAGCATAAAAACTAAAATCTATAGGTTCTTTTTTTTAACTCAAAGATTTTTTTATTTTTGATTTCAATCCCTTCTTTCAAGAGCATGCTAATTTTAACATCTTCACCAAAAGCATATCCACCAACTTCCCCATTCGCTTTTACTACTCTATGACAAGGGACTATTACTGGATATGGGTTTTTGTTCATAATTTTCCCAATTATCCTTTGACCATCTTTAAGTCCCACTGCTTTTGCTAATTCACTATACGTAGTAACTTTCCCCGTTGGTACTTGAAGTAGTTTTTTGTAAACTTTTTCATCGATCTTCAAAGTTTGATCATCTCAAGATCAGTATTTTCTATGAAACTTACTACTTTTTCTTTGTGCTTTCCCAAACCATTCCAATCCAATAAAGCAAATTTGGCCTCTCTATTTCGCTGTAGAATATGGGAAAACAATTCTTCATCAAGAAATTCTAAAGCATGTTTTGGTGCCACAGTTCCTAATGCAAATTCTCCCTCAATCAATTCTTTTGTAAATTTTTCAGGATAATGTGTACCACCAAAACAAATAGCCACGGGATATTTTTTTCCATTCTTTGAAATTGCTTCTACTGCAATGTTTGCAACAGACTGACACAATTTTTTATTCTTCCACTCCTTCTCTGTAGTTCCAATCTCAATGAATAAAGCAGGTTTATTCAGAGCCGTTGGTCCATGATGTGTTGCCTCAATGGTTATTTGAAATGAAGAAAACTCGTTTCTTTTTTGCCATAAAGATTGAATATAGGTTTTCTGTAAATGTGGGTGTGGAATTGCTATCTGCTTTTTGTTTCCTCCATAATTAGCGTCAGAAAAATTTCCCGTGCTATGACATGTTAATGCTAAGGTATCACTTTCTGAGGCATGTTTTGAGAGAAAGATAAAACCATCATAGTCATATTTTTCCTCCAACCAGTCTGCCGAGATTGCAGGGGTTGGAATTTCAACTAAATCAAAATATCTACTCCGAAATATGCCATGTTCTTGTTTCATATTTTGCGAAATGATGTAGGCCATATTTGATCCAGCAGGATCCAATTCATATGCGATGACCAATTGCATTGAGATAAAAGATATAAGTCCACTTTATTAAGCTCCACCAATGTTTCATCCAAAACAAACTCTCAAGAATATGGCCAATACGATCAAGATTACGAAAAAATCAGACAAAGAAGATTACATGCAGCATATGAGATTAGTTCTTCTGGGTATAGGTGGGGTTGGCTCAATTGGTTTTATAATTCAGTTCGTGTTTTCAGTAATTACATTTGGATAGATTGAATTGTCAGAGGAAATAAAATCGCATTTTTTTGCTATAAGGACCACAGGAGGACAGGAAAAAATTGTTATGGGTTTGCTTGAGAATAGGATCAAATTAAAGAAAATCAACGTTCAATCTGTTTTGCTTGTTGATAATCTCAAGGGATATGTGGTAGTTGAAGCAAATGATGCAAACGCAGCATATGATCTTATTCAGGGAATTAGACACGTACGAGGACAACTAAGAGGAGAATTACAGTTCAAGGATATAGAAGGATACCTGGTTAAGAAGTCAACCGTATCAGAACTCGAAGTTAATAAGACAGTTGAGATAATTGGTGGCCCATTCAAGGGAATGAAAGCAACTGTAACAAGAGTTGATAAAGATAAGGAAGAAGTTACTATAATTTTACTTGATGCCCCATACCAATTACCTGTGACTGTAGATGCTAACTATCTCAAGCCAGTGGCTTCCTAGCAAGGATTAAATTTACAGTTTTAATTGCAAAAAATATGGCAGATGTTCAGGAAGTCTCAGCACTAGTTACCGGGGGTGCTGCTTCGGCGGGACCACCATTAGGTCCAACTCTTGGTCCACTTGGAGTTAATATTTTAGAGATCGTTAATGCAATAAATGAAAAGACCAAGGATTTTGAAGGAATGAAGATTCCTGTAACAGTTTCTGTTGACATGGGTACCAAAAAATGGCAGGTTAAAGTTGGAATTCCATCTGCATCATCTCTTCTACTAAAGGAAGCTGGAATACAAAAGGGATCAGGAGCTTCAGGTTCTGATTGGGTAGGGGACATACCAATGGATGCTATAGTTAAAACTGCTAAGGTAAAGTTGGAGTCTTCTTATGCTAATACATTAAAATCGGTTGCAAAAGAAATTGTTGGTTCGTGCTTACCTCTTGGAGTGAAAATTGAAGGTAAGAATCCCAAAGACATTACAGCTGAAATTAATGAAGGCAAATGGGACAAAAAATTCAACTAGTCTTTTGGTTCGATAAATAATAGGGATCTTTTTCTGTTCGTTGCAATTCTACAAAAGTTTCAGTATTTTGTATCCCGTCAATTTTACCAATCTTATCAATTACAATACTATGGAGTTCTTCTAAATTAGTAGCGTGTACTCTTATCATAATATCAAATCTTCCAGTTACTTCAGAAATAGTTACTACCTCATGAGTTTTCATAAGCTCTTGATGAATTGAATCTTTAAGCTTAGGATCTCTGTTAATACCAACCGTGGCCTTTACAGTAATACCCAATAAAGTGTCATCAACTATAATGGTAAACTTTGTAATTAGTTTCTTCCTGACAAGTCTTTTTATTCTACTATATAATACTGAAGCATTAATTCCCAGTTTTTTAGAGAGGTTTGGAACCGAAATACTACCATCTTTTGTTAATTCATAAAGTAATTTTTTATCAAGTTCATCAAATGAGCGCAAGACTTTACGAAATAGTTTTTTAGGATTTAATAAATGTAGGTTTTAACTAAATTAATTTCCGTTCTTATAATAGAAATTTAAAATATGAAATTTTTTGTAGTTTAGATTATTATCGTCTACTAAGTCTGTAAACGATTTTAAAGAGGGATTCGAAAGCATTTGCATATTGATTACCGAGTCTCAACTAATTGAAATGATAAAGGAGGCAAAGAATGGTAAGAAGAAACGCAAATTTAAAGAATCTTTGGAGATGATCATGGTATTCAAAGATATAGACGTTAAAAAGGGCTTTGCTGTAAATGAAATAGTAGAACTTCCCAAAAAATTAGGCAGTCCAGCTGCAGTATGTGTTATGGCATCAGGTGATTTAGGACTTAAAGCAAAAAACGCAAAAGCAGACAAAGTAATTGATGAAGGTGGATTAAAACAAATGACTGCCAACAAAAGGGAATCGAGAAAACTCATAAACAATTATGATTTTTTCCTTGCTGACACGAAACTAATGCCCGTAGTTGGTAAATTGCTTGGCCAATTGTTAGGCCCACGAGGAAAAATGCCAACCCCGGTTCCTTTCAACGCTCCAATTGAATCAATATTAGAAAGATTTAGATCATCAGTTCGAATTAGGGTAAGAAATTCTCTTTCATTATCATGTAATATTGGTGATGAATCTATGACAGACCAAGATTTGGCAGCAAACGCAAATACTATTGTAAGTACAATTGAAAAAAAATTACCGAATGGCGAAAAAAATATTAAAAAAATTATGGTAAAAACAACGATGGGAAAGATAGTAAGTCCACCAAAGATACAGAGTAAATAATATGCACCAAAACAGAACCAAGTATCCAAAAAAGAAGTCACAGATGTATCAGCAACTGCAAGAACTGCCAAAAAAGTACAGTGTAATAGCCCTAATACGAATGGAGAAGGTGAGGGCTTCACAGTTATTACCCTTAAGGAAAAAATTCAAGGGGCAAGTTGAAATTGTTAGCATAAAAAACAAAGTTGCAAAAAAGGCTTTGGAGAGACTTGAGATTCCTGGAATTAAAAAAATGGCAGAAAATCTCATAGGTCAGTGTATTTTCATGTTTACAAATATGACTCCTTTCAAGTTGAACATAATTCTTGGAAAAAACAAAATAATGCTTCCAGCTAGAGCAGGAGATCAAGCAAGTCATGACGTATTAATTAAAGCAAAAAATACTGGAATTGCTCCAGGCCCAATCCTTACAGATTTCAAAGAAGCCGGAATTCCAACAAAAATCGATCAAGGTACTGTTTGGATAATGAGAGACACCGTTCCAGTAAAAAAGGGTGAAGTGATTTCTGAGAAACTTGCTACTTTACTTGGTAAACTTGACATCAAGCCTGTGGAGGCAAGTATTTCACTTTATTCAGCGTTAGAAGAAGGCCATCTATTTGAAAAAGATGAGCTAGCAATAGACGTAGAAAAATACCGAAATGATTTTGCACAAGCACACCAGCAAGCAGTTTCTCTGTCAATTGAGTCAGCATATGTTAATTCAGAAAATATTACACAAATTCTAGCTAAGGCAGCACAAAATACAAGATCATTGTCAATTGAAGTAGGATATCTCACAGATGAAACAAAAGAATTAGTTTTACAGAAGGCAAATACACAAGCATCAACACTTGTAAGAAAGACTAAAGATTACAAACCAACATAATTTTAGTTAATTCCGATAGAAATCTATTACTTCAAGTTTTCTCTCTTGCCCGTGGTAGGTTCCAATTATATTTCATTGCTACAAGTCTTAGAATTGTAGTAATGCAAATTCCCATTATAGTAGCAAGATATAACTCAATACCAGCGACTAATAGAAAATAAAAAATGGTAACACCTGCAAAACTCGCTGAAGCATAAAGCTCTTTTACAAATACTATAGGGACTTGGTTCACAAAAACATCTCGTAATATTCCACCACCTACTGCGGTAAGCATGCCTGCCATAGCTATTGCTAAAAAGTTTAGGCCGAACATATGATAAGCAAAAGTAGCACCTATTATTGTGAAGACTCCTAGTCCTATTGCATCAAATTTTAAAAACAAATTCCAATGCTTTTGAATTCGTGAATACAAAAGAAATATGACTATTCCAGTAATTACAGTGACCGTGATGTAATAAGGATCGGAGATTGAGTTAGGAGGAAATCTTCCCAATATTACATCTCGTATGGTTCCTCCAGCTATACCTGTTATTGTTGCCAAAATAACAATACCAACAATATCTGCTTTTTTTTCTATTGCTTTGAAAGCGCCTGTTACTGCAAATGCCATAGTACCAAAAAGATCCAGAAAGTAAAGTAATGTGTCAGCTGTAAAGTCTACCAATCCAAATAATATCAGAATAGGTAGTAATTAATTTTAAAATATAAAAAAATGGTAACCAGATTAATTTAAGATTAGTTATTTATCCAAACAAAGAAGAAAGACCTTCCATTGCTTGTTCTTCTGATTTTCCGCCAGGAGTTTCAATATCCTTTTTGTCTTTCTTTTCCTTACCGCCTTCTGATGCTGATTCTTCTTGTGTAGCAGCAGGAGCGGCAGCTACTATGGGTGCGGCCTTTATTGCTTCATCAATATTAACATCTTGAAGAGCTGCTACTAGTGCCTTTACTTGTGCATCATTTACTTCAGTACCTGAAGCTTTGATTATTTTACTTACATTTTCTTCATTGATCTCTTTCTTTTGTTTATGAAGGATCAGTGCAGCATACACATATTCCATAGTATTCGGTTTTCCCTGAAGCTATAATATAAAACTATGGAGAACAATCTCTTGAAAATTAATTCATTTTCGTATTTTAACTCAGAGCTACGTAAGGATTTTTAGACCCCTGCAAACGGCATACAAGTTTCTTTTTAGATTCTTATCAAATAGAGTCTCCATCCTTTGCTTGAGAATTCTCTTTGCTTGATCTCGTTGATCACCTTCTGGTAAGGACAGAACATTGTTAATGTGATCCGGAATAGATTCACGTATCCAACCATCTATGATTGAATAAGATGCCTTTGGAATTATGTATATAGAATTAACATCTAAGACGTCCGTAAAGTTTTCGTGCTCAACACGATAAATTAGGGCGAAGACGCAATTATCTGGTGTAAGTTCCTTTAAGATCTGTTCTGACCGTGGACCAGCTTTTCCTTGTGCTATTTTATTTTTTAAACCAACGGGATTTATCATTAGACCATTCACACCGATTTTAGATCCGTCAATACCAGTTATTACTCCTATGATTATGTTATTGTATTCACCATCAGCTTTTGAAGCGAAAATATAATCTCCTTCTTTAATTCTTTTTTTACCAAACATATTGAGTTTTTCTCATTACTGTATTAATCTCTTCTTTCCAGAATGCTTAATATCATTGATCAGGAATCTTTCAAAAGTGGATAAGGAACAGATTCTTGCAAGATTTTCTGCTGAACCTGAAAGGTATTTCAAGGTAGCATTATTTGAAAAAGAAGGATTCATACGAAAATCATGTAAGACTTGCAAGCAATTTTTTTGGACTCTAGATGATAATCATTCTCATTGTCCTGTTCATGCTGAGGACACCTATTCATTTATAGGAAATCCTCCTACACAGAAAAGATTTGACTACACTCAAGCATGGAAGGAAGTTGAGTCGTTCTTTGTAAAAAACGGGCACACCTCTGTGAATAGATACCCTGTGGTTTGTAGATGGCGTGACGATTTGTATTTTACAATTGCATCCATTGTTGATTTTCAAAGAGTCATGGGTTCCCAAGTTGTCTTTGAGTTTCCTGCCAATCCATTAGTGGTACCGCAAATATGTCTTAGATTCAAAGATTTGGAAAATGTTGGCGTTACAGGAAGACACTTTTCAAGTTTTTGTATGATTGGACAACATTCCATTCCAAATTCTGATGGATACTGGAAGGATCAGTGTATTGATTTGGATTTTAGATTACTAACAGAACAATTTGGAATAAAGAAAGAGGAAGTAATCTTTGTAGAGGACGTTTGGGAAGGAGGAGGTTCATTTGGTTCTTCATTAGAGTTTTTTGTAAAAGGAGTTGAGCTTGGAAATGCTGTTTTTACGGAATTTCAGGGAGAGATTGGCAAACATACTGAACTTGATCAAAAAATTATCGACATGGGTGCAGGTTTAGAAAGATTTGCCTGGATTACGATGGGGACTCCAACTGCATATGATTGCTGTTTTGGTCCTATAACTAATCAGTTGATACAAAAAGTTGGAATTGATGCTGATTCTAATTTGCTGACACAATACTATACAGCAATTGCCAAAAGTACTGGAACCATAGATGACATTTTTGTTGCAAGGAAACATGCGATAGAACAAGCTGGGCTAACAGAGGAACAGGTTAATCGAATCATCACTCCACTTGAAGGAATTTACTTGATTGCTGATCACATTAGAACACTAATCTTTGCAATATCGGATGGAGCTCTACCTAGTAATGTTGGTGGAGGATATAACCTTCGTATGATTCTCCGAAGGATTATTGGAACGATGGACAGACTCAATTTGAAATTTGACATGGACGAGATCATTGACACACAAATTGATTATTTGAAAAACACATACCCTGAACTTGAGGAAACCAGAGAGGATGTGAAAAAAATCATTTCCATAGAATCAGACAGATATCAGAACTCTAAATCTAGGATGCAGAAAATTGTTGGTAGAATAAAGGATCCATCCGTCGATGACTTGATTAGATTATACGAGTCTGATGGTGTGACTCCCGATTATCTGAAGGAAACTAACGTAATATCAGAGATTCCCTCTGAATTTTATTCCAAACTATCCGAATTACACCAATCTGCAAAAAAGAAGGGGCAGGTACAACTCCCCTTGGAAGGTCTTCCTGAAACTGAATTACTCTATTATGGTGACGACCCGAAAGAGTTTGATGCCAAGGTTCTCAAGTCTTTTGATAAGTATGTGGTTCTAGATAGGACCTCATTCTATGCAAGAGGTGGAGGACAGGAACCAGACCATGGAACAATAGCTGGTTTCAATGTAGTTGATGTAAACAAGCATGGCGGAATAGTAGTCCATGAGATTAGTGGTGGAATTCCAAAGGAAGGAGAAACTGTTCCCTGTGTTTTGGACTCTAAAAGAAGAGATGGAGTAACAAAACATCACACCAGTACTCATATCCTCAACTCTTCATCTAGAATCGTTCTAGGATCATGGGTTTGGCAACACTCTGCATTCAAGGAGGTTGACCACGCAAGACTGGACATTACACATCATTCTGCTTTAACTAAGGATGAAGAAAGAAAAATTGAGGATCTTGCAAACGCCAAGGTCAAAGAGAATATTCCGGTAACGATTGAGAACTTTGACAGAGGAATTGCAGAACAGAAATATGGATTTAGAATTTATCAGGGAGGAATTGTTCCAGTAAAGTCTGTTAGAATTGTGTCAATAGAGGACTTTGATGTTGAAGCATGTGGTGGAACACACACCAAAACAACAAAAGAGGTTGAGCTAATCAAAATTGAAAGAACAAAGCGAATTCAAGATGGAGTTGTACGAATTGAGTTTAAAGCTGGAGATGCAGCTAAAGATTATGTCAAGCAACATGCATCTGATTTGGAGAAACAATCAGCTGAGCTTGCAGCAAAAGAACAAAAAGACAAGCTTAGAGACCAAAGGAAAGCTGAAGCTAGAGAAAAGATTCAAGCTTTACTTGAACAAATTTTAACGGCTCCAATGGGTACAAGTCAAGTCGATGAAATCCAAGTTCATACAACTCAATCTGGGAGGTTTTGTTTCACTACGAGTGACCAATACGATGAATTTTTCCACATTGGTTTGGGAGAACGGCTCTACAGAACTGACTCTAAGATCGTCTATTGTGGTTTTTTTGAATCTGGAGATAAAATAATGGTAAGAGTTTTCTCAGGAAAGGAGGCTGCAAAGAAAAAAAATGCAGGCACTATAGCTATTGAAGTCTCCAAAATCCTAGGTGGTAACGGTGGAGGAACTCCAATGTTTGCCCAAGGTGGAGGAAAGGACAAATCTAAAAAGGAAGAGGCTATCAACAAAGCAAAATCAATGGTTTTGGAATAGGATTGAATCATGGGAATAGACTGGAATACGATTGAAACAAAGTGGAGACAGAAATGGAATGATGCTAAGCATTTTGAAACCGATCCTAATGATAAAGAAAAAAAATTCATCACAGTAGCTTATCCGTATCCAAACTCGCCGCAACACATCGGACACGGTAGAACGTATACACTTGCTGATGTTCATGCAAGATACTATCGAATGAAGGGATACAATGTCTTGTTTCCTATGGGCTTTCATTATACTGGTACTCCCATACTCGGCATGTCAAAAAGAGTTGAAGCTGGCGATGCAGAAATTATTGATGGGTTGAAAAACATCTATCATGTTCCTGAAGATGCAATCAAAACTTTTGTGGAACCGATAAAGATTGCAGATTACTTTCATGAAGAGATTAAAGCTGGAATGATAGAG
>JAEHKU010000004.1 GCA_016838825.1 Nitrosopumilales archaeon
TTCCAAGTTCTACAAAAAACTTGGCCAGTGTTTTTGCTTCTCTATTCTTTGGTGTTTTCCCAAGCGAGTCAGTGTACAGTTGATTTGGAATTAATTTTAGAAATGTGTAAAGTAGATTTTTGTAACGTCGTTGAGTTGTAGGACTTCTAATAGAATCTAGAAATAATTGGTAAGGATCATTTCTTTTATTGACTTTATCTAACGTAATTTCCACAATTTCTAGGCGTGCGCGTCCTATTTTAGTCCCAAGAAAGTATATGGGCCCACAGGGATTTGAACCCTGGATCTTCACCGTGTAAGGGTGACGTCATAGCCACTGGACCATGGGCCCAGCAGAATTCCGATTTAGAATCCATTTAAACTTTGAGCATTCTTGTGATAAAATGTAAAAAATTATAATCGTAATTTGAGTTAGTGTACTTCAATTGTAAGAATATCTGACCAATGCTTTATAGAAGGATTGCAATTGTTGTATCTAAGTCTTGGAAAATTTAGTGATTGCCAAGTTCGGTGGAAGCGCAATCGGTGTAGATGGCGAATTTATTCCAATTATAATAAAACGAATGAATGAATTAAAAAAAGATTCAAAGATAATTGGAGTTTTTTCGGCCCCACTGATTCTACAACATGGAAAGAAAAGATCACTTACTGACATAATTCTTGATCTTGGAAACAAAGCTGAAACTGGAGAAAATGTGAAAATTGATTTAGTAAAAGAAACTTACGAGAAAATGCTACGTTTTGTTGACGATAAATACAAAGACGCATGTAAAGATACTATAGATTCATTCTTAGACAAATCTCTTCAGGCCTTAAGACATGCCTCTGAAAAAAAAGAGTTTGCTGATGTAGTAAGATCAAAGGCGCTTGCCTATTCTGGAGAAATTCTAATGTCACACATGATGAACTACATATTGAAAAGCAATGAAATCAAATCTGATGCAGTAGGATTCGATATCTGGCCAATAATTACTGATACGAACGTTGAATCGGCTAACTTTCTTCCTTCGCATTCTTTTCAAAAGGCTGAACCAATGGAGAATTTGCTAGAAAAAAATGATGTGCTGTTGATAGGGGGATTTATTGGAAAAACAATCGATGGTCTTGAAACCACGTATGAAAGAGGGGGTTCAGATAGAACAGCTGCAGATTTAGGAATACTGTTAAACAAAAAATATGAACTAAAGATAGATTTTGAGAAGGATGGCTCAGTGGCTTCGGCTGATCCAAAAATCGTGAGTGATGGATTAGATGACATAAAAAAACTCTCTTACAACGAGGCACGAATGGCAGGAATGTTTGGAATGAAGATCCTTGATCCTATTGCAATTAAAGAAATTCTTGAAAATGGTGTGGACCTTCCTATAATTATAACAGACATGAATAACCCCAAAAAAATAACTGTTATAGAAAGAAAACCTGAAAAAAATGATGGTAACCCTCTCAAGATTGTTACGGGAAAGAAAAATTGTGCAATCCTACGAATAGAAAGTTCTGCTTCACACAAGCTGTTTAATTCTCTTGCAAAGGAAAAAAGATATAGCGAATTTGTAGTATTGTCACCATTCATTAAAGATGACACTGAGTTTACAAGAATCTTATTTTTAGATGCAGACTACATCAGGAGAAATGAAAGATATATTCTTTCTTTTGATTCCTTGGCATCAATTACTTACAACAGATGTGTCATTACATTGATTGGTGATGAAATGTGGAGGGTACAGAATATTGCTTCAAGATCAAGCTCAAAAATCGGTGAAGCTGGTTTGAACATTCTAAATATGGATGCGCAAGAGGAAACCTCTAGAATAATAATTGTAATGGAAGATGTTAAAGATAATTTAGAAAAAGCAATTCGAGCAGTGCATTCAGAAAGACAAAAAATTAAAATTGTTTAGTTGAAAAATTCAAAAGATCATGCATTGGTCCCTAAAGGTCCCTACCAGTAGGAACCAAAGTGGGTTTATTCTTGGACCTAGTATCTAGAATCAGTCCGGCGTTACCCAAAACACGCGCTATAATATAGTAGCATTTTACAGTATTTAGAGCTGATCTATATAGTCTACTGAGTAAACCCGCCTGTTACATACCAGATTAACAGAGCGGCTCCAATCAACACATACCACTTAAAATTTCTCCTATGCAAAAAAATTTTCTGTGAAGCTAGCTCCTCATCTCTTGTTATGGACGCACGAATTTTTTTCATCTCAAATCCTTGACCTACCAATCCAACTACCAATAATACAATTGCAATTGTAGCAAAAATCCATTCCACATTCTAATTTTAATAAACGATTTTTTAATTCTTTAAATTACGAGGATTCATGTTTTTTGCTATGAAAGAGGTAGGGAAAATATGGATGAATGGAAAGCTTGTTCCCTTCAAGGATGCAAAAGTGCACGTGTTAACTCATGCATTACATTATTCTACTGCAGTCTTCGAAGGTATTCGATGCTACAAAACTAGAAAAGGTTCTGCAATATTTCGTCTTTCTGAACACGTAGACAGACTTTTCAAGTCAGCAGAACTGTATTCTATGAAAATACCATACTCCAAAAAGAAAATCTCTCAAGCAATTATAAAAACAACAAAGGCTAGTACGCTAAAGGAGTGTTATATCAGACCTATAGCATATTATGGTTACAATGTACTTGGATTAACACCAACAAAAAATAAAATAGATGTGGCGATTGCATGTTGGGAATGGAAGACGGGAGAATCCAGAGCTGGACGAGTTAATGGAGCGAGGTGCAAAGTTTCCAAGTGGTTACGAATTGATTCCAGATCACAGCCCATGCTATCAAAAGCAGCTTCAAACTATGCTAACGCAGTTCTAGCACGAATGGAGGCCCTTAACGGAGGCTACGATGAGGCTATAATGTTAAACTACAGGGGTGATGTCGCTGAAGGAAGTGCAGAAAATATCTTCTTAGTAAAAAACAACAAAATATTCACACCACCTCTAAGCTCAGATATACTTCCTGGCATCACAAGAGATAGCGCAATAAAGATAGCAAAAAAAGAAGGTCTGGTTGTTAAAGAAAAAAAACTGAAAAGAAGAGACCTCTATGTTGCAGATGAAGTTTTTATGACTGGTACAGCAGCAGAAGTCAAATCGGTAACGGAAATTGATAACAAAATCATCGGTAATGGTAAACCAGGGAAAATAACACGTAAACTACAAAAAGCATTCAAGGCAACAACACTTGGAAAAGACAAGAAGTTTTCGAGGTGGCTTACTTATATCTAGAACACTATTTTTACACAAATTTTCATTCGAATTTATTTCACATGGGATCTAAAAATGCAGAATCCGGAGATCTGTTGGTTCTGTAAAAAAGGCCGACACGAAGAATGCATGAAAAAAATTCCAGTTAGTGGAAACACGGAAGGACCACATGACTGTACGTTTGACACAAAACTAATTGATTGTAAATGTATTCACTAGAGTATTGATAGATAGCGGGTCTAGAGGGATTCGAACCCTCGACAGCCGGATTAAGAGTCCGGTGCTCTACCTGGCTGAGCCATAGACCCGCAAAATAGCAAACAAGAGAGTCGTTATTTAAATTTGAGTTAAATAGAAATTTACTTTTGAACTTTAGTTTCGATTTGAGAATATTTTTCTAAGATTGCAGTCAAGACAGTCGAAACTGGTACATTGTTCATCTTTTCCTTTTCTACTAATAGTTTTTTGTATGCATCTACAGTGATGTAAACTGGAATTGCAGCATTTCCTTCTAAAAGTCCTCTAACTTTGTAGAGAGCATTTTCCATTCCTCGTTGTGCACTCTTTGCAAATTTCACTTTATTTAAAATCCCACCAAGTGGTCCAAACGGCATCTTGTAGTTCACTGTCATAGTAATTTTTGTGAGATTGTCACCTAATGATTTGAATTCCGTTGTGATTTCCCACCTCTTAAATGGTCCTTTGATCATTTTTGCAGATATTCTCTCTTCTTTTTCAAATTCAGTTGTTTCACAATCCCATTCCAATCTTTTTCCATTAAAATCTCCAATAATCCTAAATGTAGTGCCGACTCCCATTCCTGCCTTTATATCCATTGGAATAACTGTCATTCCAACACCTGTCTCAGAAAACTGATCAGATACATGTTCAGGTCTTGCAAAGTATGTGAAAGCAGTTGATATTGGAGTCTTGATATCTATTGAGCTGCTAACAACGGTCAACGGTTGCTTGTTTTGAAAGTACAGATTTAAAGCTTTTGTCTATTTTCAAAAATTATTTCTGTTGTATTATATTAACCGAAAGCTAATTTATGAAAATGATAAAATTTACAAGTGCTTTTCTTTTCGTTTTCTTATTTTTTGGAACGAGCTTTATAACTTCTGATGCTAATGCACATGAGCTTTTCAATTCTTCAGAACTAGTTCTAGGAGACTACACTGTCCAAATCGCAACATTACCAGAAATACCAACAACGGGAGAAAAGTCTCAGATTCTACTCAGAGTATATGATCTAGAAGGAAATGAAGTTGATCATTTCGTTATGGGGATGAGAATTTTCTATAAGGATGTTCAGATTGATAGCATCCCTCCCGAGTCTTATAATGCCGGCCATTGGGAAATGGATTATGTTTTTGAAAATCCAGGAAATCACATCTTTAGAGTAGATCTTTACGATGCTGCAAAGGACGGAAGTACTCTGACTTACACCTTCAATCTTAGTACACTCAATCCTTTTGGATACATATTCTTCTACAGTATTGCTGCAGGCTCTATCGGACTTGGTATAATATTTGCTTACGTTTACATTCCAAAGATATTAAAATCAAAATCTAAATCTTAGCTTGTATTGCTTTTTTTCCTAGTCTAAAAGCAAATAAGGTCGTTAACAGAACCATCGCAAAGAGCAAGATTCCTATACCTAGATGAACTGCAACAAGGACTGCATGAAGTTTTAGGTCAATAACTAATGCTCCTAGTGAGATTTGAGTAATTACAAAAATTGCTGCTAAGGTCCCCGTTATTTTTATTTTTTTATCAGAGCCTTTTGCTAACCAACTTCCAATTGCAGTTGCAACAATTAATGCTCCCGTAATTGCCGCCACAAATCTATGAATCCATTCGATTAGGTATTTCTCAGTAGGAAATATCCCTGATGGGCACAAAGGCCAATCTGGGCAGGAAAGACCAAGACCTGCTGCAGATACATAACCTCCGATAAACATAAGAGAATACAAAACTACAAGAGAAACTAACGACAGATATTTCAGAATCAATATTATTCTACTGTGAAACTACCTTGCATACCTTGTAGGGAATGGCCAGGAACAGTACATATGTAAAAGTACCTTCCTGGTGCGCCAGCTGTAAAGGTAACTTCACCTTCCTCTCCAGGTTTTAGTGGGTTAGAACCAGACCCTATTGCTGAATTCCAAACAACTGTGTTTGGATCTTCTGGGTCAATTACAACGCCAAAAGCATGAAATGATTTGCCAGCATTCACTGCTTTTATTGTTACAGTGTCGCCCGAGTTTACTTTAATTTCAGGGTTATTTCCTTCTTCACCTGGTAAAGCATTGAATGCCAGAGTCCTAAAATCATCGCTTTCAACAAAATCAAGTTCAAATGAGTGACTTACCCCAGTGGGAGCTGCTGCCTCAGCGGGCTTGGCAGCTTCACCAACAATGATCTTTCCTTCCATTCCTTGGTCTCTGTGGCCAGGAACTGTACATATGTAATAATACGTCCCTGCTTCTGACGGAATAAAGGTAGATTGGCCACCTTCACCTGGCTTTAGTGGATTTGTTGCAGCTGCTATTTCAGTTCCCGGAATTGGTTGATCAAAACCTTCCTCTGCTGCTGTTACTGAAAATGCATGAAATGATTTGCCGTCATTCACAACATCAAAAATTATTTTATCGCCCACATTAGCATGAATTTCAGGGTTATTGCCTTCTTCACCAGGTAATGCATTAAATGCTAATGTTCTGAAATCAGAAGACTCGATAAATTGTAATGAGACATTGAACTCTTGTCCTGTCATAACCGCAGGTGCTTTTGCTTGAGGTGCTGCTTGTGCAACTACGGCAGCTAGTTGTGAATTCCAATAATCACCCATTCCAAAGAAGATTACACCTCCCACCAAACAAATTCCTAACATTATTGCCATCATCTTGGCTGTCCTTTCTGGACTGGTTCTGAAAATTGGTTCTTCTTGTTCTCCTATTTGATGTTCTGTTTCTTGACTCAAAACAAATCATCTAATGACGTGGATTCTTCCTCTGATATGGGTAATAGTACTTACCACCAAGTCCCCATGGATCGTCCATGTTAGCTGGTTTTCCTTTTGCAGAACTGTAAATCATATTATAAAGAAATATTGCCATGCTAGCACCCATTATCATTGCACCAACAGTGGCTATTTGGTTCATTACTATCCATTCAGGTATTGCTGGATAATCGAAAACTCTTCTTGGCATACCATAAAGTCCTAGAACATGTTGCGTGAAAAAGACCATGACTGCTCCTACAAATGACAGGTAAAAGTGAATATCTGCAAGTTTCTCGTTGTACATCCTACCAGTGATATATGGAAATAGGTAATAGAAGAATGCTATAGAGCCAAAGGCAATTGTACCCATCACAAACAAGTGGAAGTGACCAACGACCCAGTATGTGTCATGAGTTATGAAGTCTAGCGGCATTGCAGAGTTGACAACTCCTCCTGCGCCGGCTGCAAAGAACAAAGCGATTCCGCCTACTGACCACTTCATTGGTGCAGTAAACTTGATTCTTCCTCCCCACATTGTAGCAAGAAAATTAAATACATGCATAGCAGATGCAGGGACAGCAGCTAGTGTTCCAATCATGAACACAGTTTTTACAGTAAAGGTCATTCCAGTAGCATACATGTGGTGAGCCCACGATGCAAAACTCACTATGGCAAGTAATACAAAAGCTATTACTCCTGAACTATGACTGAAAATTGGCTTTCTTGAAAATCGAGGAATGATTTCATACATCATGCCAATTGCTGGTATGACAAGTACGTATACTTCAGGATGGAAAGTGAACCAGAACAAATGCTGATATGCAATAGGATCTCCTCCGACAGCAGGATTAAAGAAACCTGAGACTCCAAGTCTATCAGTAAGTAGCATCAATAGTGCAGCAGCAAATGTAGGAATAGCAACAAGAATTATCAAAGAAGAAGTAAAGATAGACCATACGAACAACGGTAATTTGCTTAGTGGTAGATCAGGATGTTTGCATTTTAGAATTGTAACTATGAAGTTAATCGCTCCTAGAACTGATGAAACTCCAAGTATTTTGAGACCAAATATCCACATGTCTGCTGCTGGGGCTGGAGCACTAATGACAGAATATGGAGGATAGGCATACCAGGTAAAGTCAGCAAAGCCTAGCCATACCAAAGCAGCTGCTGGTGGAATCATCCAAAATGCTATTGCATTAAGTTTTGGATATGCCATGTCTTTGTATCTAACCATAATTGGTACAAGATAATTTCCTACACCAGCTGCGAATGGTAGGATGAACAAAAATATTAAAGTCGTACCGTGAACCGTAAACATTCTATTAAACGTCATCGAGTCGGCAATGATCTGAGCGCCAGGGAAGAATAGTTCGGCCCTTATTGCAAGAGCTAATGTACCACCCAGAAAGAGAAACGCGATTGATGTGATCATGTATAAAAGTCCTATGTCAGTGTGATGCGTTGAGAACATTATCACCCAGATAGGTCTAGGTTTATGCAGTTCTAGAACCATGGTGATACCTCCGTATGCTTAGATTTTTTCAAATTCAATGACGACAAATTATGCTTTCTCCACGTAAAGTTTTGCACGCATATTATAATGAAGAAGTCCACAATACTCTCTGCACTGCATTTCATATTCTCCTGCGTCTACTGGTACAAACCATATTGTATTGATCCTACCAGGTACTGCGTCCATCAATACAAGATAATCAGGAATGTTAAATGAATGAATTACGTCTTTTGAAGTAATCTCAAACTTGTATGGTACACCTTGCTTTAGATGAAGTTCGCCAATTTCTTTTGTTCCATCTTCATGCTCAAAAGACCAGAACCACTGCTGGGCTGTCACTGTAATCAGTTCAGCGTCTTCCGGAATATGTTCCACTATTCTTTCTATGTTCCATGCTTCAGCCCCAACATATACTAGCAAAGCAACTACAACGCCAATGTATACCCACTCAGGCCAATGTGAATGTTCACTCATATCTATCCAGTTCTCCGGTGCCTTCATACTTGGTCGGAGTTGCCTTTGGATTAGATTCCCTAAATCTAATAACCAGCCAGATCATTGTTCCAGAAACTACTGCACCAATAGTAAAAGCAACTACCATCATTCTAAAAAAGAGATTCCAGATCTCAACTCTTCTATCCAAATATTCGCCAACTTCAGCTCCAAAAGCCAAATTAACGGTAGGTAAAATTACCAAAATCATCAAAACCAAACTAAGACTACATACAGCTCGCATGAGACTGCTCTGTCGTGTATTTTTTTCTATTTAATGGTTTTGTAGAATTTCATTTAATTATTCATGCTCGTATCTATCTGCGTCCATAGAGTTTATTGCAGAGATGGAAAATTTTCCATCTTCTTGTTTTATTATAGTAAGAGACGCATTTCTAATTATTAATCCGTATAAGGATTCTGGATTGAGATCCATGATGGTCGAGACCATAGCTTTGATTGGGTCCATATGTGTAACCAGTAGAATATTTTCACCATTGTATTTTTGGGAACAGTGATTAACTATATCTAAAACCCTTTTTTTTACATCAGAAAAAGTTTCGATTCCATTTTCTTTTATTATAGAATCTTCTTGATAGAATTTCAAAAATATATTACCATATCTTTTGAAAATTTCATCATAACCGATACCTGAAAAGCTCCCCATCTCTAATTCTGTAAGTCTTTCATCCACCTTATACTCAAGATTGAGCTCTTCTGCAACTACTCGCGCAGTATGCATTGCCCTCTCTATAGGACTAGTGAAAATTGTCGATACTTTTAGTGGGTGTAAAAATTTTGCAATTCTCTCAGCTTGTATAATGCCAATTTTAGTGAGGGGCGCATCCCCAGTGCGTCCAGCTAAAATTCTTTCGGCATTGTTTGTAGCTTGAGCGTGTCTTAAAAATATAAGCAAAGACAAGAGTAAATCAGATCTTTAATAAAGACAATAAGAACATTCTCCAATTGACTCAAATGAAAATAGGAATTGTTGGTGGAACCGGAGGAATGGGTAAAGGTTTTGCAATACGATGGTGTCAGAATCATCACGTTTTAATTGGTTCAAGAGATGCATCAAGAGCTTCAAACTCTGCATCAGAATATTCTAAAATTGCATCTGAAATATATGGTACAATAAATGGTACTATAACTGGTAACGATAATCAATCTATAGCAAAAGAAAGTGATGTATTGATTTTATCAATACAATATGAGAATGCCGATGCAACATGTTCTCAACTTCTTCCACTTGTAAAAGATGACTGCGTAGTTGTATCTCCTATAGTTCCAATGAAAAAAACTGAAGCAGGCTTTGAATTTATTCCAATCATTGAAAAGAAACCATATTCCTATGAGATAGTTCAGAAATACATGAAAGACAAAACAAAACTTGTTTCTGCTTTTCATGTTATTTCAGAAAAAAAACTGGCAAATCCAGCTCTAAGTCTTGATTGTGACATTTTTGTGTGTGGTGATGACCAAAATTCGGTTAGCGTGGTCAATGATTTAATTAGAGAAATTAAAGGTCTACGACCTATCTACTTGGGTCCAGGTTCTCTTTCCTACCTTGCAGAAATTACAACTCCACTTCTTCTAAATGCAATGATAAAAAACAAAATGAAGAATCCTGGAATCAAGCTAGTATAAGTACAAAGATAATTATGCAAATTTATGAGGCGAGAGCTCAGCCGTGCCAAAAATTGGTATTCGGCAATGGGAATTTTATTCATTGTAGTAGGTTCAGTAACAATTATTGAAACTTCGCTTATCTGGGGATTTGGCTTTGCAATAGATTTCATCTTGTCTCCAGAAATTAATAGGGAAAAAGTGTCTACGGGAATGATTTGTTTTGGTCTTTTTATGGTTTTCCTTGGATTTAGAAGAAGACATTATGAGGACACTAGATTTTAAAAAAATTATAACGTGTAAATGCTAGGCAACAAATTCTTCAATTTTATCAAGAGCTCGTTCTAAAACACTAATTTCTGGTAAGAAAACTAGTCTAAAATAGTCACTTCCATATTTTTTGCCAAAGCCCGAACCATGAACTGTAAGAACTCCGGTTGTTTTCAAAAGCTCTATCACAAACTCTTTATCAGAAGCATATTTGTTATCTTCAATTTTTGGAAATGCATAAAAGGCACCCTTTGGGTTTGAACATCTTAGGCCCTTCATACCATCTAGTCTCTTTATGGTATAGTCACGTCGTTTTTTTAGCTCTCCCACATATTCTGAAATATAGTTTTGTGGTCCTCTAAGTGATTCCAAGGCTGCATGCTGTACTGGTAAATTAGCTGAAATTCTCACCCTCGCAAGTTGCGGTATACTTTGTCGTAATAGATCAAGCTTCTTACAATTATTGAACGCGATATAACCAATACGCCAACCTGACATCAGATGTACTTTTGAAAAGCCATTTAACAAAATAATAGGCGAATCTCCAGAAACTTTACCGATCCCTACAAATTCATCGTCAAAAACGATTTTTTCATATATCTCATCACATATGATGTAAAGATTATTTTCATTTGCAATTTCAACTAGAGTTTTCAGGTATTTTTCATCAAATAACACACCAGTAGGATTATTTGGATTGATAATACATATTGCAACAGTTTTTGAATTTATTTTTGATCTTATATCATCAATATCTGGTGTAGAATTATCTAGATTAACTGCAAACTCAACTGGCACTCCCCCGTAAAGTCTAACATATGATGCATAAGGAGGATAATATGGGCCTGGTAATAACACCTCATCGCCTTCCTCTACTAATGATGCCATAATCATATCAATGGCTTCAGAAACTCCATTTGTGATAAGCACGTCATCGTCGGAAACAGATAGACCTTTAGCACTTTCTTTTTCTGCAATAGCATGTCTTAACTCGGGTAGTCCTTCAGAAGATGTGTAATAGTTTTCTCCGTTTTTAATTGCAGTTATCATAGCTTCTTTGACGTTGTCAGGTGGTTGGAAACCGTACTGAACTGGATCACCAATGTTAAGATAAGTAATCGTCTTGCCTTCTTTAGCAACTTTTCTTGCATACAGTGCAATGTCTCTAATTGCATACTCTACACCAGTAACTCTTTTTGAAACTTTCAATACCCAGACACCTATTTAGGCATGTAAAATTCTTACTTGTTTGGACCCGTTGCATAGCCCGGACAGTGCGGGTGGCTTCGGACCACCAGGTCGAGGGTTCGAATCCCTCCGGGCCCTCTTTTCAGAACATAATCACGATACGTAAAGAGAAAAAGAATTAACTGTGTGATTAGAATACAAGTTGTAATGACGCCTGGTATTGGATTAATGAAAAGGAGACTTCAGAGTGAGAAAGATGCAATTCCATTAGCAATCTCTGGAATAATTAAAAAATATGGTGTTGCTTCAAATGAAATAAAGACGTTGGAAACAAAATACGATGACGATGCAGGCGATTGGTATGTTGCTTTAGGATTTAAGAACAAAAAATCTATAGTAAAAATGGATTCTGTTCAAGGGACAATAACTGAAATTAAGGAAATCTAGTTAGAGCTTGCTTTAAAGTCAACGTTTGGAGCTTCTGTCTGTGGAATAATAATTAGCCCACCATCTCGAAGTTGTTGAATAAGTTGCATAACCTCTTTTTCAACCTGCGATCTTTGTAGACCAGTTTTTTCTGCAAATTTATCTACTAATTCAGTAATTTTTCGCTCTCCATTACATAATTGCCAAAAATCAATTATCGTTTGATTTACCATGAATCCCTGATCATGATCATTTGCTAAAACCATTGATCCGTCTTCTTGTTTTACAATTTTTCCCACGCCCTGTGGCATTGCGGTTTCGTAATCTACTGGGGCAACAGTTTTTTGTTTACCTATGTTTAGCTTCTTTTTGGCTTCTTCAGACATTTTATCTGGTGTCCAAGGTGGATCCCACACAATTTCCACGTTAACATCATTGACTCCCGACACCTTGTTTACATAACGTTTCACATCACTTACTAAAGTCTCGTGTAAGGGACAGCCACGTGTAGTCATTGTCAGCTTGACATTAACTTTATTATCCTCAGTTATCTTTACACCATAAATCAATCCTAGATCCACAATATTGATTGGAACTTCAGGGTCCATGCACTGTTTTAAAGAATCCATTACTTGTTCCTGTGTTATGCTAGTCATATTTTCAAATCATCTTTACAATCAATAAAAACTTTACAAGCTAGAACCAAACAGTTTCTGGATTGATTCTTCATATGGCGGTCTAGCAACACCTGCTTCTGTTATAATCCCCGTTACAAGTTCAGGGGGTGTCATGTCAAATGCTGGATTTAATACATCAATATTATCAGGTGCTATTTTTTTATCTCCAATAGTAGTAACTTCACTTGCCTCCCGTTGTTCTATAATGACGTCATCTGGCTCACTTTTCATATCAAAAGTGGAGAGTGGAGCTGCTACATAGAACGGTATTCCATGCTCCTTGGCCAAAAGTGCTATTTGATAAGTTCCAATTTTGTTAAAACCATGACCTGTTCGTAAAATTCTATCAGCTCCAACTATTACTTTTTTTACCAAGTCCTTAGCCATTGCATAGCCCACTGCAGTATCAGGAATTAAGCTTACATCAATTCCATCATGTTTTAGTTCAAATGCTGTTAGTCTAGATCCTTGCATCACGGGTCTGGTTTCAGTAGCCAGTACTTTGACATGTTTACCAGATTCTTTAATAGCTCTAATAACTCCAAGAGCAGTACCGTATGCAACAGTTGCTAATGCGCCAGCATTACAATGAGTCATTACAGTATCATTATTATCAAACAATTCTACTCCATACTTTCCTATTTTCATGTTAGTTTCCACATCTTTATCAGCCATCTTTTTTGCTGTTTGAATAATCGAGTCTTTTATTTCAGAAACGTCATTACCTTTCCTGGCAACTTCCATTATTCTTTCCAATCCCCAAGCTAGGTTAACTGCGGTTGGTCTAGTTTCAAAAAGAACTTTTTTGGCTTTTTCCAAATCCTCAATTAACTCCTCGTTTGTAGTTGCTTTACTTTGTAGTGCTGCAAGCGCCATACCAAATGCACCTGATACACCTATAGCTGGTGCACCTCTAACAACTAGTGTTTTAATTGCGCGAGCCACGTCATTATAATCAGAATATTCTACAAATACGAGCTCATTAGGAAGTTTTGTCTGGTCTATCATTACTACAGAATTATTTTTCCATTCTAAGGTCTTTAATGTCAATTTATCTCCTGTAAATCGTTTTTGTATTTCATACTATTTTTGCGTATGTGCTGTTTAGTTTTTTAATCAAACGAATAGTATCATTATTAATCAAATCTAGATTTGGAATTATACAATGTCCACCTATTAAACCAGGAAACATTTTTGGTCTATTTCTTAAAAATTTCTGAATCTCTTCCGCAAAAGACCACATCTCATCATAATCAATTTTGTTCCGCTTTGCTATGATATTACTAACCTGTGCATACGTTATCAGCCATCCATAGTATGACGTATCAACTATGATTTTAGCAAACTCTAAAACTAAAGGTGTTGACATTTTTTTTGCTTTTATTCCAGCTTTTTTCATTCTATTTTCATAGGTTTTACTTGCCCATTGCGATTTTGGTGCGCGGTGATAAACTGAATAGAATTTTGTATATCTTTTTAGATCTTTGATCATGCGCTTATGAACTCCTCTTGTTGCACTATAGAGTACTGGTATTGTCAGTTTTTTTTGCAGGTTTTCAGTTGAATACGGTTTAACAGTACTATGAATTACAACCGCCTTAGGATTAAACATCTCAACTAGATCTATAACGGAATTCGCAAAGCCTTTGTTATAGGGAATACAAATATGCAACAAATCCGTGGGAACAAACTTGTATTTTTTTAGTCTTTTCAAATTTACAAGTTTCTCATCAGTATCAAAACCAACTGTTGTGATACTTTTTGAAATTAATTTGGTTATAGGTAGACCGATCTCACCAAGTCCTACAATAACATCTTTTTTGTATATCAATCAAATTTCATTAAGATCTGATAAATAAATGTGCTATGTCAAGTACACTGATTCGTAGATAATTAAATTAAAGATAGAACTAGTCATTTTTTATTCAAATAAATTTCCAAGATTTTGCTTGATGCACTTTCCGGAAGTACATGAAATGCAGTATCTCGTACATGCCTACGAATTCTTACTTTCAGTGGTTTCTGTTTATTATACATCTTCAAGGCATCAAGATATTTTGTTTGTTGTTCATGTGAAAGAATTTTTAAAATATTCGATCTAATTGTTTTAGCATGTTTGAGGGCATCAGTCAATTTTTTCTTTGTTAACTGTTGTTCGTGGATACGATATTTTGCCAGTTTTTGAGGAACAAGGTGTAACTTATACCCATAAACAAGACAACAACGAAGCCAAAATTCATAGTCTTCTTGATAACCAATTTTTTCATCAAATAAACCACATTGATCAAAAATAGATTTATGGATAAGGCTAGTCGTTGCATTTCCATAGTAGTGATCTAATAATATAACATTCCTTGCGAAGTTTTCCAAGTCATTACAATTTTGTTCAACAAATTCACCTACAACATCGCTTGATTCATCAATCAATTCATAATTAGAATAAAAAATACAAGATTTTGCATCCTTGCCTAGTTTTTTTGTCTCATTAATTAGAACTTGAACTGCACTATTATCTAATATGTCATCAGCGCTTAGCCATTTGAACCACTGGCCGTCCATCGCCTCTATGCCAGTATTTAATGCAGTAGCTGTACCACCATTTTTCTTTTTTATAATTCTAATTTTTCTGGAATATTTCTCCAGAATTTCAAGAGAATTATCAGTAGAACCATCATCCACAGCTATAACTTCAATATTACGATAAGATTGTTCAATGGCAGATCTTATACATTCTTCCAGATATTTCTCTGCATTGTATACTGGAATAATAATAGATATCTTCACAGATCATCGAACCTCTTTGGAATAGGTAGACTTCCTCCCTTTGCTATCAAGTCAAGGTTCTGTTCAAGTTTTTCCAATTTTTTTGATTCATCTTCTGTGAGTTTTTGGACTGATATAGACTTGGTTCCAAGTTTTAGTAATTCAAGAAGTAGTGGAGCCATACATTCTTTTTGAATACCTGGAGTAAGCTTGTAGTTATAAGGATGCGATTCATGAGCAATTTCTGCCTCTGAAGCGTATGCGTGAGACTTTCTTATGTGCGCAAATCCCACCAACGTCAGCAGTGGAATTCCAATAATTGATGAAATTATTACGTAGCTTGAAAAACTTGAAAACAGAGGCTCAAAAAATGTATTGCTTTCAATCACAAGATAGTATGTGATGGTAAACATATTAGCTACAGCAAGTATGAATGCAAAATATTGCGTGTAACCTGTTCGAAAATAAACCCATGAGCGAAATGGCAGTTTTTTTCTCATATCAGAGTACACCCTTTGGAGGTTTTCCAACGTATCCCCCATCAATTAATTTAGAAAGTTCTTTTTCAAGATGTTTTATATTTTTAATTTCTTCTTCAGTTAATTTCTCCCCCGTAGCCCTTTTTATGTTCAATCTAAGTATTGCAAGATATGCTGGACCATACACCTCCTTCTGATAACCTGGATCCAATTTGTAATTATACGGCATAGCTTGTGCATACACAGCAGCTTCTGCAGAAAACGTTCCTACACGCTTAAAATGCAACCATCCGACGAAAGTAACAATTGGGATACCGATAATGATAACCAATACTACATAACTTTCAAAGGAGGGAAAAACATTTTGAATTGTTGGAACATTTTGGATTGCAAGAAAATAACTTGTAGTCAAAATATTGATTATGCCTATTACCATTGCAAGGTAAGTTGCATATCCCAATCTAAAATAAAAAAATCCCCCTAATACTTTTCTTCTAGTTTTCAACGTCTAGTTTCTCAATGTTCGCAATTATATGTTTGATGTTAGGTTAGTTGAAAAAAATTGAACCTATTTAATGTCATTGATATCTCTCGATGTTAATTGATTGTGGTTCTAAATGATCACATAAGGGGAATAATATCCAATGAAGAAACATTATGGTCAGTATTGGAAAAAACATTGGATGATTGTGTGGGCATCAGTATAAATGAGCTTAAAGAACCACTTGCTAACGCCCTAGATAGACTAAATCCAAGTTTAGTAATTCAAAATTCAATACTAGGAAAAATTTCTGATTACAAGACAATATCTTTCTTACAGGACCCACTAATTGAAATGAAAAGACATTTTGATTCATTGACGTCTAATTTGAAGGAAAAAATTCGCCGTAGAGAAACCTATTCAGATAAAATAAGAAAACAATTCGAGTCTTTCCAAAAGTCAATTAAGGTTACAAACTCGAACTATATATCAAACATGTACCAGAAAGCAGGAAAATTCAAGGTTATTCCAATGGGTGTGGACCATAGTTTATTCAGACCACTTGATAAAAAAGAGATGCGTAGAAAATACAAGATCCCACTTGATAGAAAGGTGAATATTTTCGTAGGAAGCCAACATCCTGTAAAAGGATTAAATGAAATTCTAAAAATGATCCAAGATGATCCAAGTATTTTTTGGATTTTAATTTTAAAAGATTCAAAGATTGAAGCAGGACATAACTACCTTATTTTTCAAAAAATCTCTCAAACTATCTTGGCAGAACTGTATAACTGTGCTGATACGTGTGTATCAAGAAGTATTACTGAAAGTTTTGGTCTTGCTGTGGTTGAGGCAATGTTCTGTGGAACTAAAATAGATGTGCCCAAGACAGGTATATTTTGGGACTGGGAGCCTGAAGGTAAAGACCCAAGAAAAGAGGCTTTTAGCTATGGGCTTGACAAAGATACATGGATGAAAAACTGGAAACAATTAGTAAACAGTTGCTAAAAAACTGAGTTTTAAATTTCGTATAGTTCAATTCATGTTATTCAATATTAAGAATCAATTTCTCCTTCTTGTATATGATATACAATACTGTCAAAAACAGTATAGTGTTTAATTCCCATAGGAAGTAGCTTTTCATAAAAGAAAATACGATCTCCAGGTGTTATGGTACTATCTTCTTCTGTTCGATTTCCAATAGGAAATCCTCCGCTTTTAATGAAAAGATCTTTGTGAATTGCACAAGGCATGAATAAACCACCGTCCTTTATTTCATGAGTTGATATTTTTTTTGCAAATCGTTGAAAGGCATCATCATCAAATTTTGAATAAGTCCTTCCAAAATTGTTTTCAATTCCATACTTGCCCGATCTAAGTTTACCAGATTCTACTAGCCTCGATGTGACAATACTATCTTCTCTGAGGTTTCTTACTAGATTATCAAGCCACTTGTCAGAAAAAGCCATGTCTGAATTAACAAACACTATGATATCACCAGGTGCGTTAAATCCACCATAATTCCAAGCCCTATAAACTCGTTTAAGATAGTTTTCGTTAGGAATATTATTTCTATACAATAAATGTTGGATTTTTTTCTCACTTAGATGCTCCAGTAGTTCGTCAGTTGGATCATTAGCTACAAAAAGAAAATCAATGTCTCTTCCTTTTCGACATGTATGTTTATTGAACGAACTTAAAACAAAATTTGCGTATCCTATTGATTTGTAGATTAGACAAACAACCGTTATCTTCATTGTAGACAGAGGAAACCAGTCCTTTGAAAATTTCTTAAGTAGCAGATTTTTTTCGTCTTTTATTCTTTCAAGTGCCCACCCAGATTGCCCAAGTGAAGCATATGTCGAATATTTTCTGTCAATTTCCTTGTTGTTAGAAAATCCATGATGGATGATCTTTATGTCAGTTCGTCTATCATTAACTAATCCCAATGGATACTGTCGTAAATGAAGCCCCTCTTGAACATCAAACCTAAGATTGCCATTGTTTTTCCAAAGTTTTGTCTGCCAATTCTTATTCCAAAGTTCATCTACTCTGTACGCTTCTTTTCCTTTCCAAAGATTGTAGTAAAGAAATGAAAATGAATCAATTTCGTGTTCCTCACCATATTGACACAATGATCGTATGCCACCCTGTTCTCCACTTCTGTCAAATATTTCATCAGGATCCAACGATACGATCCAATCTGGATCTAACGAAGCAGCCAATTCAAGTAATTTTTGTTTATGAGATAGTTCTTCCTTAAAATTATTAGGCATTTGTATTATGTGCTTCGTGTACTTTTTTGCAATTTTTACACTGTTATCAGAAGAATCATCATCACACAAAACAATATCATTGCAAAATGCAGATAGGTGGTTAAGACATCTTTCAAGATTTCCATTTTTACCTTCATTAAAGCATTTCACAAAACCAAATAGTTTGATTGAGTCAGTATTTCGTGTTGTTTTTTGTACCTCAGAAATATTAACACGCTTAAAGTCCTTATAGATCCCAAGACCCCTTTTTGCTAAATGTTTGATTCCCATATTCAAGTTAAATTAATCTTCAAGTAGTAAATTTTTCGTAACGAAGATATGCTATAGAATGAAAGGAAACATGTCCATGAACCCACATCCAATAGAATACAGCGTATCAAAGGCCCTTTACCATACAGATAAGATAAAAGCACTCCAACAAGGACAACAAATTACCCCCACTGAAATACAAGTGGATCTCGAAGCATATTGTAATGACAATTGTTCTTTTTGCTCATACAGAAAAGAAGATGGTTACAACAATAGAATGCTTGAACTAATTAATGCAAAGCCTGGAACAGCATATCACGATGACAGACCAGTAGGCAAACCAAGTCCTGAGTCTAGAATCCCATTAGAATTTGCTGATAAATTTCCTGAACAAATGTTAGAAGCAGGAATTCCAGCAATTGAAATAACTGGTGGTGGTGAACCTACTCTTTGGGGTCGTTTTAATGATCTAGTTGAGAATCTAGGAAAGGCAGGATTGGAAATAGGATTAGTCACAAACGGTTCATTATTGACAGATCAAAGAATCAAACTGCTAACAAAATATTGCACATGGATTAGAATCTCAATGGACTCATCCAACCCAGAAACGCATAAGGAAATTCATAGAACAGCAAACTATGATTTTGATAGAAGATTAAATACCATCAAAAAACTTGCCCTTAGCAAGAGTGAAGAATTAATCCTTGGAATATCATTCATCGTGACACCAGATAATTATGATGATATAGAAAACTCTGCACGATTATTTGCATCCGTTGGAGTGAATCACATTAGATTCTCATGGATGTATGATAGAGAAGGGCATGCAGGATTAACACAAGAGCAAATAGATGGTTTAAAAAAACTACTTGATAAATTAATGGATGAACTTAACCGCGATGACTTTAGAATAATATACGAACATGGTAGAATAGAATCTTATTCAAAGCCAAACACCGATTTTAATACCTGTTATTATCAAAGGTTTGTCTGGGCAATAGGCGCAGACTGCAAGGTATATCCATGTTGCATTCAAAAATATCACCCTGATTTCGCTTATGGAGACATTCGTGAAAAAACGCTGAAACAATTAGTAAATGATCTTAAAACAATATCCGCAATGAATAATCTTGACGTGACAAAATGCTATCCATGTTGGCTACGAAATAGAAACAAGGCTATTGCAAAGGCAGTAGAAAAACCAATGCATGTAAATTTTATTTAATAGGAGAAATGGCTAAAATACAAAATCTCATATCCTTAAAACTTCCTTAGGTCTTAATTTTTCAAGGTATTGTATGAGTGAAATTTTGAACTTTTCCTTGCTAAAATTTTTGATATGGTTTAGCAGTTGTTTTGAAAGATAATCAAATTCGCCAGCTAGTGCTTTTTCTATTTTCTCCCTCGCCTGGCTAGGATTATTCGGATCATATCTCAATTCTGGAAATGGAACTGTTTCCTGGTGCCCAGTATTATCAGGTACTATAGGTATACAACCCCCAGCTATACTTTCAACAACTGAAATACCAAAGGTTTCAGGTGAGGTGTGAAAATAGACCTTACTTTGATTAATGTATCTTATCACTTGAGATCTTTCCACATTTTTCAGCAATACAATGTTAGCACTTGACTGTTGACACTTCATTTTGAGTCGTTCAAAATAGATTTCGTTTGCCCTGGTCTTCGTATTACCAATAATGACATAGTTGGCATCAATATCTGTAGTAGTTTTAATGGCGAACTCGAGATTTTTTTCAGTCGAAAATCTTGAAACAGTGATCATATTCCTGTTCTTATTATTATCAATATGAAATTCGTTCAAATCTACTGGCGGATATATTATTGTGGAATTTTTACCAAATTGTTTTTTAATAGATTCACAAACGAACTTGGAGTTAGATATAAGATGGATGTTTTCATTTTTTATGTTGTTAAGAAATTTCCTCATCAACAAGTAATATGGTCTGTAATACCATGACCAGATGCCCTTGTATTTTGTACCACTCTTATTGACCTCATTTTTAAAATCGTGATGACAATAAATGATAATTTGTTTATTATTTTCAGGGACAGCAAATCCACCAGATGTATGTAAAACTAGATTTGAATTTGTTTTCTTAGAAAGCTTGGATTCAAGATATCTTTGATATAACGCAAAAAAAGGCAGTTTGAACGGTAACAAGCGATGAACCTTAACACTATGATCAATTTCGATTGAAGGCTTTGAAACAGTATACAATTCTATGTTGAATTTGTGTTCAATCAAGGCTTCTAGTATTGCATTAAGGGTCCTTTCGGTTCCGCCACCACCGCCTACGAAACCGTGTACAATTGATACTTTCATTTAAAATGGAATTAAGCGTAGTTTCTTAAAATCTTATTAATTATGTTAACGCTTGAGACGCCTCATGGAACATCTGGCTCTTTGCACAACCAGCAGCGAGTTCATCACCAGCTCCACGTCGCATAAGACCTCTGTAAAGGCCATCTTCTAACTTAATACCCTCTCTTTCTTCCCATTCTTCTACAGTAATAGAGAATTTCTTTTGAATTCTATCTCTATACCATTCAGGAATAACGTTAAACGCACAGAATGGAATTATTCTAAGATCTGGAGTAACATAGTGAATATCACATCTTTGTAGTCTTTCAAGATCTTCATTGTATTTGTCTTGGAAGTGCATCATTCCCAAGAACAGTCCTTTTACATGCCACGAACCAATAGAATCAAATGATCTTTTCATCAATATGTTTCCAAACATCTTTGCAAGATCAAGACCAGCTGGCTGCTTCTTCTTATCAACAAAACTAGAAAGCTTTCTAACTACTTCAAGCATTGTAAAGTACTTGTTTTTACCTGAGCGAATCTCTTCTGATTTATCTTCAAATAATTCAAGCATTCCTTGTATGTCACAGAATTTAGTCAAAGGTACAAATTTCTTGGTTTCTTCATCTTCGAAAACATATGTACCTGCACCACATGCAAAATGAATTGACAACTCGTATTTTGGCTTACTTGAAAATGCTTCAATAACGTTTGTCAGTGGCATACAACTAGGAACAGGGAACCAATCATCAACTGTAACTTCACCATTTGTCTGTTCCTCAATTCTTTGAATACAATCTGGAATTGTAATTCTATATTTTTCACGTTCTTTCTTGCCCATTCTACCAGTAAGAGAAACAGGTTGAAAGTTTACGGCATGAACAATATCCATGTTCTTTTGAGCATATCTGATAATACCACCTAGCTCGTGGTCATTAATTGATTTGATAACTGTTGGAACAAAAACTACTGTACTTCCTATTTTTCTACAGCTATCAAGCGCATAAGGAATTTCCCAATGGTTCTTGGGGTTTGTTCTAGCAGTTACACCATCAAAACTTAGATAAAGATTGTTTACACCTGCAAGTCTTACTTCCCGAGCTGCTTCTGGGTCCATGGCATGTCTAATTCCATTTGTGTTCATTTGAATATGGTCTACACCCTCTTCCTTCATAATTTTGATAACATCAACGATATCTTCTCTCAGCATTGGTTCTCCACCTGTAATCTGCATCGAGTTACCTGGAATTGGTCTTTCTGCTCTTAGAGTCTTCATCATTGCTCTTACTTGATCCAAAGAAGGCTCATACATGTACGCCCCTTCTAGACCCTTCTTAACATAAAAGAAGCAATACCAACAAGTAAGATCACATCTGTTTGTAACAATCATGTTTGCAAGACCACTATGGGATAAGTGATTCGAACAAAGACCACAGTTATTTGGACATGAACATTTTTCAATCATTACGTTTGGAGCATGAGCACCTTTTCCGTCAGTCCAGTACGTGCTAAACTTCTTGTACATCTCATAGGAGCCAAAGTAGAGCTCTTCACATTCACCATGAGTTGGACAGATTTTTGTCATGAAGACTTTGCCGTCTCGTTCAAATACTTCAGCATCTAAAATCATGTTACACTCAGGACAAATACTTTGAGTAAATCTAATAGTAGCTTTCTTTCCTATAGTCTTAGTACTCTGATTAGATAATTGAATTAGTTCCATTTGCCTTTCTTGATCGAATCTTCTGAAAGCGCTATTTAAGATGATTCCCCTTAGACACCTGATGTTTTTGGGAGATGTAGACGTGCTTTAGATATATATCGAAAGGAGATGAAAATAGCAAATGAGTTTCTCAGACAAGACAAGAAAGGCTCTTGAAAAGTTAGGTCTAACAAGTTATGAAATAAGGACATATACTGCACTTTTAAAAAGTGGAAAAATAAATGCCTCAGATCTTAGCCAGAAATCTGGTGTTCCTTATTCGAAAATATACGAAGTGCTTGGCTCACTTGAGGAAAAAGGCTGGATTGGTTCTGATGATTTAAGGCCAACAGAGTATTTTGCAAAGTCTCCAGCATCTGCAATCGAAACAACTAAGCAACGAAAAGAAACCGAATTCAAAAATAATGAGAGTATTATTGTAAATGAACTCATACCGATTTATGAAAAAAGTGGTACAAGTGAAAGACCGGAAATTTGGGTTCTTTCAGGTGTTACAAATATTGCTTCTAAAATTCTTGAACTGGTAGACTCGTGCAAAAATGAAGTGATGATAGCTGTACCAAAAATTGCAGAAATTTTGCTTACAGAATCGTTACCAAGACTCAGACAATTACATGATAAAGGTGTTGACATAACCATATTAGTATCAGAGGATGTGGACAAAGAGGCTACAAAAACATTGTCAAGATTAGCAACTGTTAAGATGAAGAAAGGACTTTTTGGCGGTGGTATTATTGCAGACAAACGGCATGTTGTGATATTATTGGGCTCCGAAGTAAGCAAAACAAACTCTGAAGAAGCTGTTGCAATTTGGGCAGATCATGCAGGTCTTGCTGCATTCGCAAGAGAATATTTTGAATATTTATTAAAAGATTCTAAGAATGTAAAAGTGTAAGGTCGAAATGTAATTGAAAGAAGAAATGCTTTTTGTAGGAACTGCTGAAGCAGAACATGTTGAAATGTATATTAAAGCAATTTGGTTGATAAGAGAAAAAAAAGAAGATATAAAAATTAGCACGATATCTAGAGTTCTTAAAATTAGACAACCAAGCGTAGTTCAGATGTTAAAAAAATTAAACGTGAGAAAACTAGTTAATTACAGTAAGGCAATTGTATCTTTAACACCACTGGGTGAAGAGATCGGTTCCAAGATGATGCGTAACAGTAGATTACTAGAAGTTCTTATGAATGATGCATTAAAAGTCGAAATAGATGAGGAAATGGTGTGTGGTATAGAACATCACATGAAGGATCATTTTACTAACGCCCTTTGTACTATGCTAAATCATCCCCGAGAATGTCCTCACAATTATAAAATACCACGAGGGTCATGTTGTGATAATTAAGCAGAACATGTTATATCAGAATAATCCTTTCGAAAAATCATGACGTGTTTTTGTGGATGTGAGAAGTACATTCGTAACTCAAATGGATTTAAGATAGGATGCGTAAAATGTGGTCACGGTTCACAAAATCACGAAGAGAGTTTCAGACACAAACCTGCCAACGTATAACGAAATTACAGTAAAGATGAATACTCAGGTGCAGGCTCAGAACTCAAGATCCCTATCATCAAATCAGAGGGATTTGGTCATCAACGCCTGCATGGTTTAATCTTAATTCAGCTTTATTGAATTTTTCAATAAACTTGATATGAGGCAGAGGAGTAAAATTTTCAAATGGTATCAATAGAAACCCCATGCCCACTCGAAAGTTTTAGAAAGTTTGTCATCTATAGTACCTGCAGTTCTTTCATACCAAGAAGTTACTTTGAGGATTACGAAGTATTTCCAGAAAGGGAAGAAGGTCTCGGTTCTATTTATGTAGAAGCAGCAGATAAAGTGACTCTCAAAAAAATTCGCGAGATAACCTTTGTAAATGCAATAGATGTGCTTGGAATTATTTATTCCTCTAAAAGTGGAAATACACACCTAAAATGGCGTCAGATCAGAAGGCTTAACGGCAAAGTAACAGGTGAATCTTCTTCAAATAGCTTAGTAAACTTGGCAGAAGGTGGTGTGATAACCACAGAATGGGTTCAAAATTACGTAAAAAAAATGAACGAAAAAAAACAAACTAATGTTGAACAATTAACAAGTTAAATACACTCATTTTTTCTTGTGATAAAAAAAGGTCCACTTTATGATACTAAAATTCATTGACAAAAATTCATGTTCGTTTGTACCTGAAGAGTCTGATGATTTGCTAACATTACGTCGTGTCATCAACAAAGATGATGTAATTGTATCAAAAACCACACGTTTGGTTAAGCTAGAAAAAGCTCGTCTAAGGCCTGACAAAGGAGAGAGAGTTAAAATTCAAATTGCATTAAATGTGGAAAGAATTTCGCTCGATAATGCTGTAGATAGATTGAAAGTTCATGGAACCATACTCGACTCTAACAATGAACTTGTAACAAAAGGAACTCATCATTCTTTATTATTAAAAATTGGTGATGCTTTTACTTTAAGTAAAAAACAATGGACAACTTTACAGAAAAATCTAATACACAAAAAGAAGGAAGAGGTAGGGTTCCTTTTGATTGCAATAGATACGAATGAATGCGGTATAGGTAGACTCGAAGGAACACATTTGAAGATCTTGCCTAACATTTATTCAGGTTCCAGTGGAAAACAGTACAAAACCAATTTTAATATTAAAATATTTTTTGATGATATTTTAATACCTTGTTCCAGCATAATACAAAAAAAAGATGAGATTGTAATTTTTGGTCCCGGTGAGACAAAAAAAAGACTTTGGAACCATTTTAGTCAAGCTGAAATTGGTAAAAATCATAAAATACAGACAGTTGATGGTATTGACTCTGGAGGAGAGGATGGGATTTACATATTTACAAAATCTGAGTCTATGAAAGAGATAATGACAGAAAGCAAATTAGCAAAAGTTTCGAAAATTGTTGATGAAATTATGCTAAGGGCTAACAAAAAAAGTAAAAAATTTACTATGGGATTTGATGAAACTGTATTTGCAAATAATATGGGAGCAATAGACTCTCTTTTATTTTCTGATAAAGTATTTGAGGTTCAAGAGGAGGATAGAGTTATCAATTTTCTGAATAGTGTAGAAAATAAAGGTGCTAAAATTTTTGGAGTGGATTCAACTACGGATGCTGGACTTCAAGTATCATCCCTTGGAGGTATAGTTTCACTTTTGAGGTTTGCAGTCACTAACTAGTAGAATCTATTAACCACTTCAAGTATGATTTATTGAGCGAACTAATTTCAATTTCTACAATTTCTGGAACTTCATATGGATGATCATTTCTAATTTCTCTTTTTAGTTGATTTTTATTTTTACTAGTTGTCTTGAATAGTACCAAAAATTCATTATCGTTTTCAATTTTACCTTTCCAAGTATAGACCGATGAGATTTTCATAAAATTAACACAAGCAGCAAGTTGTTTTTTAATTACTATTTGAGAAATTTTACGAACAGATTTTTTGTCAGGATATGTGGACATGATTATCACGGGTTTCATACTAACCGATTATATTTGACTGACTAAAAAAAGTAATAATTACTTTGGCTTTGGCTCTTGATTTTATTACTGAGAACTCAATAATTTATGTTCTAATTATATGGGTAATAATTGTTCTAGTGGCAAAGGGTTTGAAACTAGACAAACATGGTTTTGAAATAAAGCCCTATAGTTTGACTTACAAAAATTATGGTGTCCAAGTTATATTAACAAGACTTTTGGGTAAAACAAAAAGAGCAACTAAAGTATTTTCGGACCTTAGTGTGGTAGCGGGTTTTGCAATGATGGGCTTTGCCTTTTGGTTTCTAATATCAAATATTGTGAATTTTTTTGTAAAGCCTGAATCTTTTGCTGAGGTAACAATCTTGATACCTGGAGTAACGATCCAATCTGCCTCTAGCCTCACATACTTTCTGCTAGTAGTACCAATAGTACTAGTCGTTCATGAAGGAGCACATGGAATTGTAGCCACATTAGAAAAGATAAAGATCAAGACTGGGGGATTTGCTATCTTCATAGCATTATTTGCAGGCTTTGTAGAGCCTGATGAGGAAGAATTTTCCAAAGCAAAAAAAATTTCGCGATTACGAGTCATAGGTGCTGGTGCAACTTCAAATGTTCTTTTTTCATTTGTAATAGCTGCCCTTTTGATTTTTCATCCTGCATTTGCATTAATACTACCAGATCAGATACGTCCTTTTTTCTATGATGAACCTATAGGCGTTCCAATTTTTTCTGTGATGGAAGGTAGCGGTGCAGAACAGGCTGGCTTACTTAAAGAGGATCTCATAACGACAGTAAATGGCGTGTCTATACTTTTACCCCAAGATTTCAATAAAGTGAAATTAAAGCCCGGAGAAACTGCAATGGTTTCGATCTTAAGAGATGGTGAAACACTTGAGATGTCTGTCCTAGTCACTCCTTCACCTGAAGATCCAGAGAGAGGATTGTTAGGAATTACAAGAGGAGCTTTTCCATCATACCAACCTGCTGTTCCATATTACATACCATGGAATCAAGAGGTGTTCATGTTTTTACTTTGGTTATGGATGTTATCATTTTTTATAGGAATATTCAACATGCTTCCACTACCAATTCTTGATGGAGGCAAATTCATTCATACTATTATTGACAAGAAGGCATCAGAAAAAACAATAAACGGCATTATGTGGTCTATTTACGCCTTTACACTCGCAATATTCATTCTAAATATTGCTCTCTCTGCAATGAAGTCAGGATTTATTACGATTTAAGACAGTTTGGTTTCAATTTCGTATATGGTTAAATTTAGGCAGAAAAAATAATCAGTGTGAACTGCAGTAAGTGTAACAATAATGCAGTATTCTCTAGAAAATATTCTGGAGAAAGTCTCTGCTCTGATTGTTTTTCAAGTTCTATACTACAAAAGACAGCCAAAGCAATATCAAAATTCAATATGATTGTAAGAGGAGATCTAGTTTGTGCTGCAGTTTCAGGAGGAAAAGACTCTCTCTCTTTGTTACATGTATTAAAAAAAATGTCAGAATCTCATAATTTTAGACTGAAAGCAATAACCATAGATGAAGGGATTCCGGGATACCGAGAAGAAGCATTGAAAATAGTGTCTGATTTTTGCACCAAACTTGGTGTTGAGTATAAGGTATTTCAATACAAAGAATTGTTCGATCTTACTTTAGAAGAGTCACTTGAGGTGAGAGCGAACGAAAAAATCTCATCATGTTCTATATGTGGTACATTGAGAAGAAGGGCCATGGACTACGGGGCAAAAGAAATTGGCGCAGACGTCATAGCAACAGGTCATAATTTAGATGATACCCTCCAGACTTTCATCATAAATACACTGTCTGGAGACTATAACAAGATAGGATGGATGTATCCCCAAGCCTTAACGGCCACACCAAGAAAGATAAAACCATTTTGCGAAATTTACGAAAACGAGATTGTCTTTTATGCATTTACAAATGGAATTCCCTTCCAATCTGAACCATGTCCTCATATGTCAGAGGGAATTCGAACTGAGATTCGTGATTTCTTGAATAATTTAGAAAATAATCATAGCGGCGTCAAAAATAGCATGAATAGATCTATCTATAAAATATCTCAAATAATCAAGAATTCAGACTATAAACAAAAGAGAATTTGTTTAACATGCGGTAATGAATGCACTGGAGAAATATGCTCAGTGTGTGGGCTGCTTCTAAAACTAAAACAAAAGAAATCCCAAATGTGTAAATAAGATTTTGTTATAGTAAACTCGGTAGTAGGTAGGATCAGGGCGTTAGCCGTGCCCTACATCTGAAACCGGCTATATGCAGAGATTAGTAACCACTGGGTAAATCTCTAGATGGGTAATACCCGCTTGACTTGCGGAAATGAAATCACGCCGAATCGGGTGGATGCAGGACTAAGGTTATCCGAAGGGATGATTCGAAGACCGAACCGCTGAAAGGGATAAGGTCCGGGAGGGAGCAATCCTAAGGTGGAACACCCACGCTAGTTCGTCAACGTGGCGGATCTTGCTTGACTTGAAATGGGATTATTCGTCTAGACTGGAACTAGTGGGGCTACTACTAAATATTCAATGATGAATTATCTAATAATGGATAAATTGATTTCTTCAGGACAAAAAAATTATGAAGATTTCAAAAAGAAATTGACATCATCTATCATTCCATTACTTGACATTATCAGGAGTTATTGTTTATCATTAGGAACTGACGTCATCGAGGATGTAAGAATGCATAGAATAGTGTTTTGTAAATCTTTTTCATTTAGATTCTTTGCTGACATTGAACCACAAAATGATTCACTCATTATTAAGATGTATTTTGGTAGAAAAAAACCTCAAAAAATAATTAAATTAAAAGCTAATGAAAATATGGATAAAGTAAAAAATCTGCTTTATGAGGCCTATAATTCAATTCACTGATACAAAACTTCAAACTTTGAAAATTCACCTTTGTAATTCTCATTTATAATTTCTAGATCTTCAACTCGTGCATTTGCAGGTCCTGCATGACACCATTCAACTATCGCACTTACCGCAGCATCATCACCTTCAACTACTGCTTCAACTCTACCACTTGACAAGTTCCTAACCCATCCAGTAGCATTACTCTTTTTTGCTATTACCTTCATAGCTTGACGAAAAAAAACACCCTGAACTTTACCTTTTATGAGAAGTCGAATTCTTTGATTTCCCATTTAATAGAAATGTATTGTGGCATTATTAATCAGTTTTGGGAAATTGTATTGTGTTTAGGAAAACTTTCGCTCTTTGAGTCGTGCTCTACCAGTTTTTCTTGCAGCAATACTTCCAACCTTGGCTCCAGGAGGAGCATCTCTTGATACAGTAGAACTTTGACCAACATGTTGATGTCTTCCTCCACCATGTGGATGGACATAAGCTGCTTGTGCAACTCCTCTAACAATTGGATAAATTCTGCCTTTCGTTCTAAATCTTCTCCACTTGTTACCAGCTGTCATAAATGGTCTTTCACCAACTCCTCCTCCAGCTAGAGTTCCTATCATAGCTCTATTTTTGGGGTTTAAAGTTGTGAATTTCCCAGATGGAAGCTTGATTGTGACATTTTTAGGATTATGTGAAAAAACAGTTGCTGATGTACCTGCAGACTTGACTAGAGATCCACCATCACCATAGTTTTTCTCCAAGTTACAAACTATCGTTCCATCCGGAATATTTTGGATACTGATAACATTTCCAGCTGAAATTTCTGATTTAAGTCCAAAATGTACTTTTGATCCTACCTTAGATCCAAGAGTAGCAGGATAAAGAAAAATTAAACCGTTATCAAATCTAACTTTTGCAAGCGGTGCGTCTCGGCCCGATTCATGAACTAAATCAATAATTTCACCATCGTGTTGTTCCGTGAGATCAAAAGAAGGGTATTTGGCAGGAACCAACTTGCCAGTAGAGGCTGCTCTAAATTGCATGCCACCTCGCCCACGTCTTCTAACTAACGGTCTCTTACCCAAATCAGAAATGGCTCTCTTTGCTTCAGATTTTAAGTTTGTGATCCGATTGCGTTAGATCAAAACTGCCAAAGATATAAAAAATAGTCTTCGAACCTTCAATGTATGAGCCAGAATGTCCTTTCGCTCAAGGTACTTGAAGCGTACACACGTGATGTAGGAAGAGGCGTAGCAAGAATTGATTATGATTCTATGGATACATTAAACGCATCAACGGGAGATGTTATAGAAATTAAAGGCAAAAGAAGAACTGTTGCAAAATGCTTACCTCTCTATCCATCTGATGAAGGAAAAGGAATTATCAGAATTGATGGACTTGGTAGAAATAATGCTGGTATAGCAATTGGCGATACAATTGCTGTCAGGAAAATCAAAGCAGCTGCAGCAGAAAAAATAACCGTTGCACCACTAGAAGCTATACCCCCAATAGATGAAAGATATCTAGCAGATGCTTTAGAGAGTGTTCCTTTAATTAAAGGTGATAATGTTATGGTTCCGTATTTTGGTGGAAGGCTTACCTTCCAAGTCATAGGTGTAACACCTGCAGCTGACGCTGTACTTGTAACTCAGAAAACTGTATTCCATATTGCAGAAAAAGGTGAAACTCTACGTGGGGTTCCACAGGTAACTTATGAAGATATTGGAGGTTTATCTGATGAAATAAAAAAAGTTAGAGAAATGATTGAACTACCATTAAGACACCCTGAGATTTTTGAAAAACTTGGAATTGAAGCCCCAAAAGGTGTACTGCTTTACGGACCACCAGGTACTGGAAAAACTTTGCTAGCAAAGGCTGTTGCAAATGAAAGCAATGCCCATTTCATTAGCATATCTGGTCCTGAAATAATGAGCAAGTTCTATGGCGAAAGTGAAGCTAGACTCAGAGAAATTTTCAAAGAAGCAAGGGAAAAATCGCCATCTATAGTATTTATTGATGAAATTGATTCCATAGCACCAAAGAGAGAAGAAGTTACTGGAGAAGTTGAAAGACGTGTAGTTTCACAAATGCTTTCTCTTATGGATGGCTTGGAAGCAAGAGGTAAAGTAATAATCATTGCTGCAACAAACAGACCAAATGCACTTGATCCAGCTTTGCGAAGACCTGGAAGGTTTGACAGAGAAATAGAGATTAAAGTGCCTGATAAAAAAGGTCGCCTTGACATTCTACTAATTCATTCAAGAAATATGCCATTAGCAGATGATGTAAAATTAGAGAAAATTTCTGCAGTAAGTCACGGTTATGTAGGGGCCGACTTGGAATATCTGTGTAAAGAGAGTGCAATGAAATGCTTGAGGAGATTATTACCAGAACTTAATATGGAAGATGAAAAACTTTCACCAGAAACGCTGGACAAACTTATTGTAAACGGAGATGATTTTACCCATGCGCTAAGAGAAGTTACTCCTTCTGGAATGCGTGAAGTCTTCATTGAAAATCCTGATGTAAAATGGGATGATGTTGGTGGTTTAGTGGAAATTAAGCGTGAGCTTAGAGAAGCAGTAGAGTGGCCGATGAAATACCCTTCCTTGTATAGTAGTCTTGGACATAAAATGCCGCATGGTATCTTGCTTCATGGGCCAAGTGGAACTGGAAAGACACTCCTAGCAAAAGCAGTAGCAACGGAAAGTGAAGCGAATTTTGTTTCAGTAAGAGGGCCCGAGCTTCTTTCAAAGTGGGTTGGTGAATCTGAAAGAGGAATACGAGAGATTTTCCGAAGAGCTAGACAATCTTCACCTTGTGTGATATTCTTTGATGAAATTGATTCTATTGCTCCTGTAAGAGGAATAGGTGGAGAATCAGCTGTGACAGAAAGAGTAGTAAGTCAACTACTCACTGAATTGGATGGAATGCAATCTATGCATGGCGTAATTGTTCTTGGGGCTACTAATAGAGCAGATATGATAGACCCAGCGTTGTTGAGGCCTGGTAGGTTTGATAAAGTAATAATGGTACCAATGCCTGATAAGGAAAGTAGAATACAAATATTAAAAATTAATTCAAAAGACATTCCTATCAACATTGACAAGACAAAATCTAATGAACCGAATTTCGTTGATCTTAGCAGAGTTGCTGAGTTGACAGATGGCCTAAGTGGTGCAGATGTTGGTGCAGTAGCAAATACTGCTGTTTCTATAGTTATTCATGAAATTGTGGATACAAATCCCGATCCTAAGGATGTTGAAAGAAAGGCAAAAGAAGCAACAGTTACCATGAAACACTTCGAAGAAGCAGTTAAGAAATTAAAAGCGCAAAAGGACATAAAGATCGGCCAAAAAGTGACTGTTCCCTACTACAGGTAATTTTAATAAAATAACCTACTCTATTCCTTCTGAATGTCAAATTACCCTGGATACAGAGGAGAGTCTCTTACTTTTCTCAAAAAACATAATGTCGTAGTAGGCGACTCTGTCAAAGTTTCTTCAGACTCTGGTTACATGGGGATATTGATGCCTCGGTATGAATACAGTGATGACAACCATATTGTCTTGAAGCTGGAAAATGGATACAATATTGGACTAAAGATAGAAAACATAAAAAAAATTGAAGGTATAACTTCAAACAGTATGAAAGAAGAGAAAGAAATTACAAAACCTCAAATCAATTCAAACTTGCCTAGAATTCTACTCATTTCAACAGGAGGTACGATTGCAAGTAAAATAGATTATAGAACAGGTGGCGTCAAACCAATGCTTACTGCGGATGAATTAAACACTGCTGTTCCAGAACTAATCAAAATAGCTAATATTGAGACGGAAGTTCTCTTTTCAGAACCTTCAGAAGACTTACTGCCGGAACACTGGAATAAAATAGCAAAAAAATTGGATTCGTACGCTACTTCAGATTATAAAGGAATTATCATTGCTCATGGAACTGATACTATGCATTACACTACGGCAGCACTTTCTTTTGCCTTATCAGGATTTCCGATTCCCATAGTATTGGTTGGTTCACAACGATCTTCTGATAGACCATCTTCTGATGCTGCCCTAAACTTAATTGCTGCAGCAAGGTTCATTGTTGAATGTGCAGAAAGAGGAATCTACATCGTTATGCATAACAATACAAGTGATGATGATGTTGCTTGTCACTTAGGAACACGTGTTCGAAAAAATCATACAAGCAAAAGAGATGCATTTCAGACTATAGGCGGACCTCCCGCCTTTTTAGTAAAGAACGAAACGATTATGAGAAATTTTACAGGAGCCTATTTCAAAACAAAGGAATACACTCCTAGAATAAATTGGGAAACTCGTGTAGCATTAATCAAATACTATCCTGGTCTTGATCCTAAAATAATCGATTATTTCTTAGAGTCAGGATATCGAGCCATTATCTTTGAAGGAACAGGGCTAGGACATGTGGGAAAAGTAATGTATGAACATGTTGGAAAAGCAAAGAAGAAAGGACTTTTTTTGGGAATGACTTCTCAATGTATAGATGGAGCAGTCCGCATGACAGTATATGAAAGCGGTAGAGATCTATTGAATTTAGGTGTAGTTCCTCTATCAAATATGATCTCCGAAACAGCGTTAGTAAAGGCGATGTGGGCACTAGCAAATACTAAAAACATTGACGAGATGGAAAAGTTGATGAAACAAAATATTGCTTCAGAGTACTCTGATTAACCTTTAAAACAAATTGTAAAGATAGAACAAAAGTGTCTAAACTAAATTTTGATGAAATTGGGTTAAGGGTTGGGCTAGAGATACATCAGCAGCTTTCAACAAAAACTAAATTATTTTGCAATTGTTCTCCACACGAATCAGAGAATTTTCCAATCAAATTCACTCGTAAATTGAGGTTAACAAAGAGTGAATTAGGCAAATATGATCCAGCTGCAGTCTTTGAGAAAAGCAAATCTAAAACGATCGAATACTATGCAAATCCTTCTAGTAGTTGCCTAGTTGAACAAGATGAAGAGCCACCACATGAAGTTAACAAGGAAGCAAAAGAAATTGCATTAATTATAGCATCAACACTAGAATCAACCATTTTTAGTGAATTATACATGATGCGAAAGATCGTAATAGATGGTTCTAACACCTCAGGATTTCAAAGAACAATGCTAGTCTCTCTGGGTGGGCATTTAAAAGTAGATGGAAAGAAAATCGGAGTTCAATCTGTGTGTTTGGAAGAAGACGCTGCAAAACTTCTCAATGACAATGAAAGCACTAGAAGCTACAGTTTAGATAGACTTGGTATCCCACTAGTTGAAATTGCATTAGAACCAGTCTCTGGTAGACCACATGAAATTAAGAATATCGCGCTAACACTAGGTCGGCTTTTACGAGCTTCAAAAAGAGTGGCAAGAGGAATAGGGACTATCAGGCAAGATGTTAATGTATCCATCAGTGGGGGTGGGATAATTGAGGTAAAAGGAGTACAGAAACTCGAACAACTTGAAAAAGTCATTGATTATGAAGCAAAAAGACAACATGGTATGATGATAATATCAAACAAGCTAAAGAACCTAAAATTAGAAAAAATAACTGAAGAAAATAGTGTTCGGGATGTTACGCAAATTTTCAAAAACTGTAGCTCAAAAATTATTCAAGAAGCACTCAAAAAAGGTGCGATTGTTAAAGCCATCAGAGTAAGAAAATTTGCAGGTATATTTTGTTTTGAGCCATATCCAGGAATAAGATTAGGTAAAGAACTTGGTGAGCTTGTAAGGTTTTTTGGAATTGGGGGAATATTTCATTCCGATGAACTTCCGAATTTTGGAATTACCGATACCGAAGTTCAAGGAATTAAAGAAAAGTTGGACCTAAGGCAAGAGGATGGATTTTTGATTATTGCTGGCGATAATAGCAGAATCAATGTTGCAATTTCCTCTTTAATAAAAAGAATTGAGGCTGCAAAGTTGGGTGTTCCTTCTGAGACTAGAGCTGCTACACTCACTGGTGAAACTGTATTCCTACGACCAAGACCTGGAGCTTCAAGAATGTATCCTGAAACGGATATTCCTCCAGTAGGTGTTTCTTCTAAAGAATTACTAGAAGCTCAAAAAAATATTCCAAAATCATGGGATGAAACGTTATCAGAATTACAAAACAAGTATCAATTGAATAGTCAGCTTACAGAACAAATCTTTGATTCAGATTATTTAGATTTATTCGAAAAAATTTGTAATGATACCAAAGTATCACCAAATTTTGTAACTTCAATTCTTTGCAGTACTATTACTAACCTAGAGCGACAGGGTTTAGATGGAGCATTGTTAAGAAATGAAGAAATTTACAAATCATTTAGGTTTCTGGCTGATAACAAACTCACAAAAGAATCAATAGAAATTATATTTGAGAGAATTATGTCGGGAAAAGTTTCTAGTATAGAAGAAGCTATTGAAAAAATGGATATTACTTCAATTAGTTTAGAAGAGTTGGATAAAATATTATCCGAAATTGTGAAAAATAATGAATCAGTAATTAAGGAACATGGTACTAGATCTATTAGTATACTAATGGGTAATGCGATGAAAACATTGCGTGGGAAAGTTGCAGGTCAGAAAATCAGTAATATTTTAGAGAAAAAAATACAAGAAGTGCTAAAATCAAAAAATTAAATATTTTTTCTCTATACCGTTCTATAGTTAGGCTCTCAAGTCTATTACAGTTTGCGTAGTTTTTTGCCTCTACCAGCACTAACGTAATATCCTTTAGTGTCTGCCGTCTTGGTTTCCTTTATGTCACTCGCCTTTGTACTTCGGGTTCCACGACCACCAACAAGTCTAAAGTCTGCTGCTTTCTTCAATCTTTCTTGCTGAAGTTTTTTGTAGTTAGCACCAGCCCAGTTCTGGTCTTTGAGTTCTTCATCTCTAACTTTAGTACCTCGACCACTAACTCTTCTAACTTTTACCATAGAGTGGGTTGCAATATACTATACTTTAAGGTTGTCCATTTATCGTTTCCAAGATTCCAGAAATGCGGGAAGTGGGATTTGAACCCACGAACTCCTAAGAGATAAGGATCTGAACCTTACGCCGTTGGCCAGGCTAGGCGACCCCCGCAACGAAAGAAATCAAGCTTCTTGAATAAGTATTTTTATTGATAAAAAACGAATGAAAAAATACATATTTTAAATTACAATTCCTTAGTTGATTGAAATTTAAAGAAATATACTGTCACAATTGCAAAAAAGTTTTAGGACGATATAACGAAAAATATTTTCCTGATGTCAAGATTGCGGAATTGATAAAATCAAATTATGCATCACACATACGCGATGGTCATGAGATAACAATAAAACTTGTAGGAAAGAAAAAATCATAATGCTTGATTCATTAATCTAATTTGTTAAAATTCTTAATTTTGGTGATCTGCAATAGATTTCAATAAAGGAATAGAATCTTTTAGTCTATCAATTCTTTTTGCATGAGGATCATTAAATCTAAGATTCCATGGTTGATTGTATATTATTATATTCTTACTAGCACCAACAATTTCTTTTGCATTTATTGGAGAATCATCAATAAAGACGTCATAATCAAGATTTGCTTTCTCCGGTCCTTCAGGCACTTGTACATATTCTGAGTAATGAATATTCTTGGATCTGAGCCAGTTTTTTACATAGTGATTAGTTGACTTTTCTCTAGCAGTTACTATGTCAACTGACCCAATCTTTGACATTTCATCGATATCTAGTGATAACTGTGATTCTGTTGGAGGAATTATTTCCCAATTTTTCCAGCAGTTAGATAATTCTTCAAAAAAATTGAATTGTTCTATACGGGATCTCTTCCAAAAATCCCACTCAACTATTTCTGATTTTATAATAGGTGTTCTTATCTTATTATTATAAGAAATCCATGTTTCAATAACGTCAGCTAGAACACCATCTACATCAAGACCTATTTTTATTTTTCTGGATGAAGTATTTTCAGTTTTCAAAGGAATCTCTAAATTCTTCTAAAATCTTTTTTTGAAGTTTACTAAGCTTAGTAGGTATGTTTACAACAAGTCTCACGTATTGATCACCTCGTCCACGACTTCCTTGACGAGGAAGACCCTTACCCTTTAGTTTTATTATTGTGTTAGGTTGAGAGCCTGGCTGAACAGATATTCTTTCTGTGCTCTCAAGAGTAAGAACTTGAATTGTTGTACCAAGCGCAGCATCAACTACTGAGATGTTTTCGTCATAAAACAAATCTACACCATCTCGCTTAAACTTTGGATGTAGTTGAACTCTAATTCTAACGATAAGATCACCATTTACTCCGTTATCGACAGACTCTCCTTCCCCGGCAATTGTATAATCGCCATTATCAACACCAGCTGGAATATCAAAAGTTAGATGCCTTGTGCCCTTTCGCTTTCCTCTTCCCTTACATCTACTGCACGGTTTTTCTATTATCTTTCCTTGTCCACGACATGTGTTACATGGTTGAACGGTAACAAAAGTTGAAAATCCCAAACGGCGCGTGGATCTTACTTGACCTTGTCCATTACAAACATTACAATTCACTACTGATGTGCCTGGTGCAGAGCCAGAACCGTTACAAGTATCGCAATCTACATTTTTTTGAATATCAATTTCTTCACGTTTTCCCTTGAGAACATCCTCAAGTGTGATAGTAGTCTCATGAATTAGATCCGCGCCTCTTTGCCTGCCAAAACCTCCGAATCCACCGAATCCGCTTTTACTAAAAATTGCTTCAAATATGGAATCAAAACCACCACCAGACCCACTAAAGATGTCTTCAAAGTTGACACGAGCACCACGAAATATATCTTCTGTACTGTACCTTCCATCTACACCAGCATGACCATATTGATCATAGATTTTTCTTTTTTCTGGATCAGAAAGAACTGCGTATGCTTCCGAAATTTCCTTAAAATGTTCTGGTGCTTCAGAGGACTTGTTCCTATCAGGATGAAATTTTAGTGCTAGCTTCCTGTATTGTGATTTTATTTCATCAAGTAATGCACTCTTTGATACACCAAGAACTTCATAGTAATCTCGCTTTGCGCTCATATTTTTTGCAGTTATTATTTATTTTTGCAGTATAAATCAGACTCAATTACTGTTTTTCTTATCCTGATCCTTGTTCTGATTTGTACCTTGCTTCTCCGCAGATGTTTTTTGTTCTGTAGTTGAACCCGATTGCGAGCCCGCTCCCGCATCTTGATTTGCACCTGGTGTAGGTGTCACATTTTTGTAAAGTTCAGTTGAAATTTCATTAACAATATTTTTTAATGCATCAAGTTTAGTTTTTATCTCAGTAGAACCTTTGTCAAGGACTTCCTTTAATTCTTTCATGGCATCAGTAATTTTGATTCCTTGTTCTTGGGTGATTTTGTCTTTCAAGTCTTGGTTTACAAGCTTCTCAACTGTATAGATATAACTCTCTGCTTCGTTTTTTAATTCAACCTCTTCTCTCTTCTTTTTATCTTCCTCAGCAAATTTCTCTGCATCTTGTTTCAGTTTTTCAATTTCATCCTTTGAAAGTTTGAGACTTGCTTCTATTGTGATTTTTGCCTCCTTTTTAGTAGCCAGATCCGTTGCGCCTACGTTGATAATTCCATTTGCATCAATATCAAATTTCACTTCGATTTGTGGAACACCTCTTGGTGCAGGGAGAATTCCAGTTAGATTAAAACTCCCAAGTGATACATTATCAGCAGCCATTGGTCTTTCACCCTGAACAACGTGTATAGTAACAGCAGTCTGGTTGTCAGCTGCAGTTGTAAAGACTTTGGTTTTTGACGTTGGAATCGTTGTATTTCTTTGTATTAGAGATTCGCGAACACCGCCCAATACTTCTACACCTAGTGTAAGTGGTGTAACATCAAGAAGTACAATGTCGCTAGTTACATCTCCAGCTATTATTCCTGCTTGAATTGCAGCCCCAATCGCAACTGCCTCCATCGGATCAACACCAGATTCTGACTCCTTACCTATAACAGAAGCCAAGAATTTTTTTACAAGCGGCATTCTTGTAGGTCCTCCCACCATTACAATTTTGTTAATGTCCGAAGGTGAAATCTTTGCATCTTCAAGGGCCTTAGTAACAGACGGTCTGCATTTTTCCACTATGGGGTTAATGAGTTCTTCCAGTTTTGCTCTAGTAAGTCTTAATTCCAAATTTTTTGGACCAGATTGATCTTGATAAATGAACGGAAGATTGATGTCAGTTTCCATTATTGATGATAGCTCTATCTTTGCTTTTTCTGCTGCTTCTCTAATTCTAGACATTGCAGTTTTATCAGTAGAGAGATCTGTGCCGTGTTTCTTTTTGAATTCGTCTAAAATGTAATCCATAATTATATTATCCATATCAGTGCCACCCAGCTGTGTATCTCCTGATGTACTCATAACTTCGAATACACCTCCACCTAATTCCATTATAGTAACATCAAGTGTACCACCACCAAAATCAAATACCAAAATTTTCATTTCCTCTTTAGATCTATCTAAACCAAATGCAAGTGAAGCTGCAGTAGGTTCGTTAATTATTCTTACAACATCTAGTCCAGCCACTGTTCCAGCATCTTTGGTGGCCTGTCTTTGATTATCATCAAAATAAGCCGGTACAGTGATAACAGCTTTTTCTATTTTTTCTCCAACAAATGCTTCTGTATCTTTTTTTATTTTTTGAAGTATAAACGCAGAGATCTGCTGCGGTTTGTACTCTTTTCCATTCAGTTTAAAAATATGATCAGATCCCATCTTTCTTTTAAAAGCTATAACAGTACCTGTTGGATTTGTTACTGCTTGCCTCCTTGCTGGTTCACCTACTAGAAGATCCCCATCTTTCGAGAATGCAACGACGGATGGAAATGCTTTGCCTCCAACTGTTGCACCTTCGGCTGCAGGAACAATTGTTGGCTTCCCACCCAGCACTACAGCTGCAGCAGAATTACTTGTACCTAAATCTATACCCATAATCTTAGCCATTTTTATCTACTACTTCCTTTGAGGTATTTGGTTTTTTCGAAATTTCAACTAAACTAGGTCTCAATATTCTATCACTTAATTTATACCCCTTCCTAATTTCATTTGTTATCGTACCATCATCAAGAAGTGGATCTTCTTTTACTGAAATGGCTTCATGTATGGTCGGATCAAAAATTTCGCCCAATGCTACGATGGGAGTTACTTCATGTTCTAAAAGCAGAGCATTCATATTTTTTATAATTGCTTCAAGTCCTTCTACGTTGATTTTCTGCTTTGCTAAAACATCTTTTCCTCTAATGAAATCATCATAAATTGTCAAAAACTTTAGCATAAGCTTATCCACTTGAGAATTTACGTTTGTTTCAATATCAATACTAGTCCTTTTTTTCAAGTTATCAAAATCAGCAAGTGAGCGTTTTAGCTTTTCTTCACATGATTTGACATTATTTTTTTCATTTTCAAGCTGTTCCTTTAATTCAGCAATAGTAGGATCATCGATCTTCCCTACTCTAGCACTCTCTTCCTTGGATGCCTTAATAGACTCATCAGTTTCTTCAGACAAATCGAGATGGTTTGAGAATAAGTCTTATTTTATTTTTCTTAAATTATCTCACACAGTGGGTTAGTTTTTATCATTATGAGATCTTCACCTTTCCCCTTTTTACTTAGATTATCGTAATCAAATTTTGAACATAGAACAAGAATTGTAGTTTTATCGTTATGGAAAAGATCTGGTGAAGGGCCCTGAGCTGTTTCAACATCGCTTATGTAATCACGTAATCTCGTTACAATTGAATTTAACATATCAGCTCTGTCCCCTCGCATTTCATATGGATCTAATGTCCATGCCAGCACAACCTTTGTTCTGCTAGCTTTAAGGTCATTTTTCTTTAGTGTGGAACGAATTTCATCTACAAGTCGTTTTACATATCCATCAATTCCCTTTAAACTGCCATTAATAAGGTACATAGGTGTAGTTGCGCCTTCAAATGAAGATCCAAGTGATCGTAGATCGTATAATCCGTTAATCATATCATCGAGGAAAAGATTTTTAAATTCATCTCTAATCAGTCCATCTCTTGTGACTTCATCCTGAGCAAATTTGCATACCTCGAGTATACTACACAATCCTGAAAATTGTGACAGAATGTTAATTGCATGAAAAAGTTCAGACGAAGAAACTGGTACAACACTTTTTTCTTTTTTACCAGTAGAAAGAAGATTGATTAATTTAGGATCTTTTTTGCTATTAAAAGCACCTATTTCTTCGGGAGCTTGATTTTTTGTTTTCAAAGGATAGTAAAAGTATGAAATAGATTTGCCTACTTCAAGACCAGTTACATGCTCTAAAAGAGAAATATTTTCGTTATTCCCACCGATCCCTGTGGGAAGATTGTAAATTACTGAACTGCCCTTCTCCAAGTATTGAGTGGCATCCTTGAATTTAGAACGAACTTCCATTTTTGCATCATCTCCAGTTTTTCGTATTCTAGGAGTAAAAAATAGATACTTAGAACGCGCAATTGCTACGTCAATTGGTTCAAGGGCAAGTAATGGTTCGTCTTCTTTTAGAGATGCTACATTAGGATACGTTTTTGCAATATCTGGCTTTAGAGAAATTGCCATATGTGCAGATTCATCTATAATGAATACTTCAGCATTTTTGATCGCCATCTGACAAGCAAGTGCGTAACCCTCTGAGCTAAGACCATACACAGCCACTTTAGGTCCTTTCATATGATGCAGTTTGAGACTAAGGCTAAGAAAAACTTTTACAACTTGAAAATTCTATCCAGAATGCTTGAAAATTTGGATTGATTTGCTTACTCCAAAACAACTTCTTTTTTTTGAATCGATGATAAATCGATTGCGTAAACATAACAAAATTCTTTGTACCTCACGAAACTATAGAGAAGTTAAAAAGCTTGCAGAAATTAGAAAAATGAAGCTCAAATTTGTTGGAAAACATGGTGGTGCAGACAAATTTGATAAATTACATGCAAGCATCAAAAGATTGAGTTTACTTTCAGAAATAATAGAAAATTTTGATCCTGATATAACTATTAGTTTTTGCTCTCCTGAAGCAACTAGAATTTCCTATGGACTTGGGATCAAACATATAGCTTTTTCAGATTCGCCCCATGCCAAAGCGGTGATGACCCTTTCAATACCTTTTATTGAAAAGCTATTGAAACCATGGATTATACCAAACAGAGAATTTACAAGGTATGGTATTACAAAGAAAAATATTCTATCCTACAAAGCTATAGATGCAGCATTAATTGTAAAACACAAACCAAAAACTAACTATCGTATTAATTTCTCTTTGAAAGATGCTAAAACTATACTAATCAGAACTGATGAATCAGACGCTGCATATTTTTCTCAAAAAAACAATCGTCTCATTCCGATCATTGATAAAATTCTACGTGAATTTAAAGAATACAACATCATAGTCTTATGTAGATATAATTGGCAAATACGGGAGCTCAGAAAGAAGTTTGGTAGAAAAGTTGTGTTGGATAAAGTGATTGATGGTGAAGTATTACTAAACCAGACTGACTTTTTTGTTGGAGGTGGAGGAACAATGACAGCACAAGCCGCCTTGATGGGAATTCCGACCATCTCCTATAATTCTGTACCAAATCATATTGAAAGATACCTTGTTAGAAAAAAACTTGTGAAAAGAGAAACAAATCCAAGAAAAATTGTTGTGTATATCAGAAAGAAACTCAATGAGAAAGATATTGAATCTAAAAAGAGAGCGCGTCAAATATTGAATTCAATGGAAGATCCTTTTCCGAAACTTGTTAAAGTCATCAAATCCATTACAAAATAATAGACTAGTTTTAAATGAAGAAAAAACTGATTTCTAAATTACGTGAATAACATTATAAAGGAACTGAAATAAAATTCATCGCCCGGCAGCCCGGTAGAGAAAAAATCACCGAATGTAGCGGTCAAGCATGGGGGCCTTTGGAGCCCTTGACCCCAGTTCGAATCTGGGCCGGGCTACTTTGTTTTGATGATTTAATTGAATTATGTGATTGTTACAAATCTAATTTTGTAAGAAGCTTAGTGGCAATTACAAACGAAATCAATGCCATTACAACAAGTACGGTCATCTCCATTAATACAAAATTATTGAAAGTGCCAAAAATTCCTGCTCTAATAACATCAACGAGGTATGTGAGTGGATTAAGATAAAATGCTGTGGAAAGTGGCTCAGGGACCCCAGCTACGGGATAAAATGCTGTACTAACAAATGCAAAAAACAAAAATACTGTGTTTATTATTACATTGAAGCCTTCACTTGATTTCAATCTAGTCGATATTATTGAGGCAATAGAACCAAATAGTATAGAACCTACAACTGCAGCGAAAACCAAAATTGGAATAGTAAAAATATTAAATTCTACAAATTCGAAAAAAAGTGGATATCCTACCAAGACTATAAGAGTAGCACTAATCAGACCAACTATGCCAATTGTGTAAATATTGCCTAGAATGTAATTAGATCTAGTAAATGGCCCAACAAGAATTTGCTCAAACATTCCGTGTCGTCTATCATTCCAAATTATTATGCCAGATACAAGTGTACTATTCATTATATTGAATCCGATCATACCAGAAGCCAAGTATGCTGGATAATTCATGTTACTATTTCCGAATGGTACAAAATCTATTAGGGCAGAATAAGCAAATCCAGCAACAAAAATGTAAATTAGTGGAAAAATAACTTGCCATAATAGATAACCTGGATTAATAGAAATAGTGAGATTTCTAATTACTAGTCTAACTATTGGATGCATCGGATTCATTCACCATTGATAGAAATATTTCCTCGAGGTTGGTTGGGTTTGTTGATAACTCTTCTATAACCACATTATTTTCATTGAGTATTTGGAGAATTTGCAGAAGAATTGTTTCTGAATTTCCTGAACGAATAGTTATGTTTGTTCCAGAATTGAAGTCAATATGACAATCTTGTATATTTTCTAAAAGTTTTAAAAGTTCAGGCTTGGGTTCTTGAATGCGAATTTTTATAGTTTTTTCACGTCCAAATCTATTTTTCAACTCTTCAGGAGAATCCACAGCCAAAATCTTCCCCTTGTTTATTATTGCAATCTCATCACAGAGATATTCTGCTTCCGATAATACATGGGTAGTAAAAAATATGGTTAGACCAACTTTTACTCTATTTTTAAGAAAGTCCAATAAGCTTCTCCTTGCCTTAGGATCTAATCCAGCGGTTGGTTCATCTAGAAACAAAAGTTTCATATCATGCATAAATTCTCGCGCTACCTGAACTCTACGTCTTTGACCTATCGACAAATCCTCATTCTTTATTTTTCGTATTTCTTCCAAATTAAATGATGAAAGAAGTTCCTCAACTCTATCCTTTCTTGTTTTATGATCTACATCCCACATCATTCCATACTTTTCTAATGCTTTTTCTACAGTAAGAGTAGGTTCATAGCTTGGCTGCTGAAAAACAACTCCAATTTTTTTCCTTGTTTCAAGTGGATTTGCAATCGCATCAATCCCTAGGACGTTAATAGAGCCACTAGTTGGAGGAATAAGGGTTGTAAGAAGTTTGATGGTAGTGGATTTCCCAGCGCCATTTGGTCCCAAGAATCCAAAAACTTCACCATACTTAACAGAGAGATCTATTCCATTAACTGCAATCAGCGATCCATATGACTTGTGAAGCGAATTTGCCTTTATACAATACATCTAGAAGTTCTTTTTGTGCCTTCCTAATTTAGTTAATGAAATTTTTATTAATTCATGCTTACATGGTAAGAACATGTCAACTGAATTTGAATCACTCTTAAGCACACTTCTTGAACAAAAACCCGATCTTTCCCGTTCAACAGTAAACGAAATGATTCAACAAAAAAAAGAAAAGATTGGAGCTGGTTACCTTACTGATCAAGGTGCATTATTTCTAATCGCTTCAGATCTAGGTATTTCACTTAGTGAACCTTTACGGGTAGAGATGAAGCTAAAAGACTTGTACGTTGGTGCGAAAGAGATTACATTACAAACTAGAGTAATGAGTTTGTCTCCACCAAAACAGTTCTTACGAAAGGATGGTTCACAGCTAGTACTACGAAATATGATAGTGTACGACTCTGATTCCAGGGCAAGTGTAAAACTTTGGGAAGAAAATGCTAGTTTACCATCACTAGAAAAGCTAAAACCTGGTGATCTGATCAAGATTATAAAAGCATACGTAAAATCTGATCTGCGGGGAAATCCCACCATAAATATTGGTTCAGGTGCAACTATAGAAAAAAGTGAGTCGGAAAGCGATATTCCCTCTATTGATTCCATAACTACGGACGTAAGTTCACTAAAAGAGGATCAACATAATTTAGTAGTTTCTGGGCTAATTGATGGCTCCATTAGATATTCAGAATTTACTACGTTTCGGGGTCAGCCAGGAAAGGCCTTACACCTCAGATTAAAAGGACAAGATAAAAATTCCATAAGAGTTGTGCTGTGGGGTAAAGATGAGTCCTCTATCCCAAAGATGATTGTACCTGGGGCAAAAAGTAGACTGATAGGTGTCAGAACAAAGATTGGAAAACAAGGTCTAGAAATTCATGGAGATGAAAGTACATTTATTGAGATAGAAGGAGAGGATGAAATAAAATCTATTATTATTAGAATTTTATCCATAACAAAGAATGAACAAGGAACAACACTGATTTTGGCTGTTGACAAAAATAAAAAATTATTCAACATTAAAGATTCATCTGATGTTACCAAAAATTTGAAAACTGGAGAAACAATAGAATGCATGCCTTCCAAAGTGTATGGGAATTCTATTTCTCTTGAAAGTAATTCATATCTAAAAAAAATTGATGGTGAAAATCTTCCTTCTGTTTCAGATCTACGAACAAAAATACGTGAAATAAAACCCAGTAATAGTCCATACTGCATTGAAGCAATTGTACTAAAACTTCCTGAAAGAAAAGAGGTACAAACTCGAACTGGGGAATCTGTTGCTTTGTCACAAATCTTAATAGAAGACGATACAGGTCAAATTTGGTTAAAAGGGTGGAGGAACCAAGCTAGGATGATTGACACGTGTTCTTTAGGTGAAATAATTTCAATAGGAGGCGTTACTGCCAAAGTTGGTTTAGAAGGGAAAGTTGAGTTAACTTTGTCTCCATTTTCTGTAATAACAAAGAAAAATTAAGTGTCCCAGAATCCTCTAGTTGCAACATATAGTTTTTCTGCTTGATAGATTTGTTTAAGGAGATTCTCTTCGTCAACCATATTTCTAAGAATTCGAGCCGCTGTATCTGCTCCTACTCCGTATCCTGAAAGAACAGTAAGAGCAAGGCCCCCAAAGTTTTCTAAAAGCGATGATACCTTCCATGCACGAGTAAAGCGGTGGTTTTCTTCAGAAGAAATTTTTTTCCCCATACGTTTCTTCTGTACTATCTTCATTAAATCATAATCTGAGTTGAAAGTAGCTGTAACTTGTCTGGCTCTGCAATGAGGACAAATTAGTTTATCTTTGAATTCCTTTGTTTCAATCAATTTCTGCCACTTCCCACATCTCAAGCACAATAGACGATGTTTTGTTTTTGATAATCTAGTCTTAACTAGATCTAAAATTCCTTTATCGATATTTGCCGGTGTGGAATAATATTTTGTTGTGCGATCAAGTAAGGGTTCTGCTAGCTTAGAAAATTTTTCAACTTCTATCCACTCGAACCCTATTGCTTTTTCTTTTATTTTCTTCAAAATCACGCTTGTATTTTCTAGATCATACTTGTCATGAAAAAGTTCACGTAGTGCTTCTTTCACAATAGTGGTATTGGAATATTTTTCATAGAGAAATCTTGCTGATTTCTTATCATAAATACTACTTCTACCAACTATTCCAAATTTTTTTGCAACACACCATGTGCGCCAATTCAGGTTGTATGTTCCACCTAATGAGGCAGAAACCACGTTGCTCAAATCATATTGATCCTGCAATATGTCAATTACAATTCCTTTAGAAATTCTTCCCTTGCTTGACAGAACTATTCTATAGGCATCAGATCTAGAGTCCACAAGATACCCTGTTCTTGCTGAAATCATTGAAGATAGGATCGTAGAAAGAGTGGAGTTTATCTTCGTACCAAAACAGCAATGTATCACTACTATGTTCTGATTTTTTACTGATTCTGCAACAATTGTGTTATGATTTGGGATACTTAGTAGTTTTAGACTGTCAATTAATTTATTCATAACAGAAAAGGAACCTGTTTTTACTTTAGATCTTAACAATCCAACTTTTTTCGCTGTCTTGTAATCTACTGGAATATTTTCACCTTCCCAATATGGGATCGTGATACCACCCAAACGAACTGGCTCAACATTAACTTTAAGCGATGTTTCATCTACGTTCAAAATTTTCCACTGCATTCCTCTTAATACGAAAACATTTCCGGACTCTCCAAAATCACCTACAAATCGTTGGTCTAGACTTCCGATTATTTTATTGCTAACGACATCAACTACCTTGAATTTCAAAACATCAGGTATCGTGGAAAGATTTTCAAAATAGTATTTGAATGCTCTTACTTTTTTACTGAAAACCATTTCTTTCCTATTAAAATATAGAATTGAATTTGAATTCAAAATTTCTAGTACTCCAATTAGATCCTCTAATGGTAAGTTTCTAAACGGAAATGCCTGTTTAATTATTTCTTGAGCCTGTTTTACACTAACTTTTCCAAGTTGCATATTAAGTCCTACTAAATGATGTGCAAGCACATCAAGTGAAAGGTCATGAATCTTCTGGTCTTCTATTGACTTCTCTCTTACCCTAAGTAGTATTGCTTTTGCTTCAAACTCATCATCAGCACTGTTTGTTACTAAAAGTCCTTTAGCTGATAATTCTCTATTATGTCTACTTCTTCCTATTCTTTGAATTAATTTTGAAACTTGCCTAGGTGAACCATAGTGTATAACGAGATCAACTGAACCAATATCTAGACCGAGTTCAAGTGAAGATGTACATACTACAATCCCAGCTTTTCCTTTCCTGAGAGTTTCTTCTGTTTCTTCCCTTACTTGTTGAGAAAGGGAACCATGATGTAGTTCTATATTTAACTCTGATTTTTCTCTTAACATTGATGTAATAAACTCTGATTCTCCTCGGGTATTTGTAAAAAATAGCACAGTTGATTTTGGATAATTTTTTGAAACATATTCTATTACAAATTTTACTACATCAGATATTGTTCCATTCACATATTCTATATCAACATCATACTTTCTTACAGAATTATCTTGAATAATTTTACATTTTCTTTTTGTACCAACCATAAACTTGGCAGCTTCTCTTTTATTTCCTACTGTTGCAGATAATCCAACTCTTGTTATGTTAATTTTTGAATTAATCTGTAATCTCTCTAGGCTAACTGATAATTGCGCACCGCGTTCATTACCCACAAGTTCATGAACCTCATCTACTATTATCCACTCTAGCTCTGAGAGTGATTCGAGTACACGTTGCTGAGCAAGTAGTATAACCAAAGTTTCTGGTGTTGTTATCAGTACATCAGGTGGTGAATTAGTGATCCTTTTTCTAGCTGATTGAGATGTATCACCGTGTCTTATCGCTATTGAAAGATTTTCTTTTTCTGCATAACGAATAATTCTCCTAAACACATCACGATTTAGCGCACGTAGAGGTGTGATGTACAGTGCTTTTATTTTACCTACTTTTTTGGACTTGGCGAGTAATGTAAAGATGGGAATTACTGTTGCCTCGGTTTTTCCAGAACCTGTAGGTGCTATTAGAAGACAGTCTTTTTTTTGATAAATAATAGGAATTGCTTTTTTTTGAATTTCCGTAAGTTTTTCGAAACCTAGGGAACGAAATTTCTGTTTTAGAAAAGAACTATGCAGAAGATTTCTGGTTAAGTCTAATTCTAGCTCGCTCATATACCATAACACCAACTAGTCCAAGTGCAAATAAAATTACAACAATCATTGGAATGTAATCAAATATTCCTGTCATAATCGCAGTACATTTCTCGAGTGATAAATAGCTTAAGAGTAATCAAAAATGCCATCTGGTCTTATGACAAAAAATATCCTCTCAGCTGGACAAAAGGGTGAAAAAACTTGTGCTGCATTTTTACTACCCACTTTAGAAAGATAAATTTTTTGGTGAGTGAACATGCCAATAGACCTTTCAAGATTTTCCTTCTCAGCAAAGTTTGAACTTCTAACTACGTTCGTGACGATTATTGGTATTTTCTTCTTAATTGCTGTAAGAACAAGATTATGCATATATTTCATAAATAAAATGTGTTTTCTCAATGACTGTGATTCCTTTGAAAATTCAAACGAAAACAAATCAGTTACGTCATCTATCACTAGTAATGATATGTCGTTGATTACAGTGATTTTTTCAACTAATTTCACTTGTTCTATTATATTTGTCGCTCTAGCGACTGTCACATTTTCCAATAATGAAGAGCTTTCGTTTTTAGCTTTGATTAATTCAAGCATTCGTTCAGGTCTAAAGTCGCCTTTTGTATCTTGATAAAAAATTTTTCCATTATTGATCAACGAATTTACGCAAATTTGCATAGCAAGTTGCGTTTTCCCAATACCACCTCGTCCGAAAATATCTGTTATAATTCCTCTTCTAATTCCTCCGCCAAGGATTTCATTTAGTTTGTTAATCCCTGTATTGATCAAAGTAAATAATTAAGATACGAACATGAATTAAAATTAGATTGAATGGGCAAGGCTTTTATTTCCCACATCATGGAAAGCAGACCAAGTGGAAAATATTTGTCACAAACTCCTCCTAAACGCCCGCTAACAATGCTGCAAAAAAATACTAAGAAAAATGTTACAGTTAGACTGAAAAATGAGATTGAGTACAAAGGAAAAATGGACAACGTTGATTCGTATATGAACTTGATTATGACTGATGCAGAAGAACTAAAAGATGGCAAAGTAGTGGCAAATTATGGAAAAGTCATTTTGAGAGGAAATAATGTCCTATTTATAAAACTAGAAAACGAATTATAGTTAATTGCTTTTATAATGGAAAAAAATTATTTATTTACTTCAGAATCTGTAACGGAAGGACACCCCGACAAGGTTTGTGATCAAATATCTGATGCTATTTTAGATGAATACCTGAGGATAGATCCTAATTCCAGAGTTGCTGTTGAAACCATGACCACTACTGGAATGGTAGTGGTAGCAGGTGAAGTCACTTCAACAGCAAAATTAGATGTCCAAGATATTGTAAGAAAAACATTAAGGGAAATAGGATACGATGATCCTGCTTTAGGATTTGATGCAGATTCTTGCAGCGTACTAGTGTCCATACATTCTCAGAGTCCTGATATTTCACGAGGAATTTCAGGTGGAGAAAATGGTGACCAAGGAGCAGGAGATCAAGGATTGATGTTTGGATACGCAACAAATGAGACTGAAAGTCTGATGCCTCTACCAATTTTGCTTGCACATCGGCTGACAAAAAAACTGGCTGATGTAAGAAAGAGTAAGGAGCTATCATGGATAAGACCTGATGGAAAGTCACAAGTTACAGTAGAATATGAAAATGGAAGCCCAAAAAAGATTGAAACTATAGTAATTTCAACTCAACATATTCCAGATGTTTCCAACGAAAAGATAACTAATGAGATTGTTGATAAAGTGATAAAACCAGGCTGTGAAAATCTCTGGAGCGATAAAATAAAAATTCATGTTAACCCAACAGGAAGATTCGTAATTGGCGGTCCTCCAGGAGATGCAGGTCTCACTGGAAGAAAAATAATTGTTGATACTTATGGTGGAATGGGAAGACATGGTGGTGGAGCCTTTTCTGGAAAAGATCCTTCGAAAGTAGATAGATCTGGTTGTTATATGTGTAGGTATATAGCAAAGAATATTGTTTCCGCAGGATTAGCTGATAGATGTGAGGTTAATGTTGCTTATGCCATTGGAGTAGCTGAACCCGTTTCACTGATGGTTAACACATTTGGTACGTCCAAGATTCCTGAGGAAGACATTGAAAATTTGGTTAGGAAACATTTTGACATGAGACCAGCTGCTATAATTTCACATCTTGATTTGAAAAGACCGATTTACAGAAAAACAGCAGCTTATGGGCACTTTGGTAGAAACGAACCTGAATTTTTATGGGAAAGAACTGACAAATCAGAGATATTAAGAAAAGGTGCTGGTCTTTAAGGCCTTTTTATAGGTCTTAAATTTAACATGTGAAATTTTCTTCAAGACTTTAGGATCACCAATAAAATCGCCCACTAGAATATTCAAATCATCGACTCCGATCTGACTATCTAGATTATTCAAAGCTTGATGATAAGCCTCCTCGAAACTAATTTTCTTTATAGAAACCTTTCTTCCTTGAAGGAAATTTTGTATGAACGACAAATATGTTATGATTTGAGGACCTACGAGGTCAATAATTTTGTATGAAAACTTTTTGTCTGTTAATGATTGAAAGATTACCTCAACAACATCATCTATGAATATAGGTTGTAGATGATATTTTCCTGACCCATAAATTGTAATTACACCCTTCTTATACTGTTCTGAAATTGTTCTTGTTAAAGGATCATTTCTGCCTATTATGTAGGAAGCTCTAAAGATTGTGTAATCCAAACCAGAGTTAATAATTTCTTGTTCAGCTCTGAATTTTGATATAAAATATCCAAAAGTTGTATCTTTGTTCACTCCTAGTCCACTGATGAAAATTATTTTTTTTATTCGTACCTCTTTACAAAGCATTATAGCCTTTTTTGTTAGATTCACATTAACTTCATCATAACTTGAATGAGTTGTTTGTCTTCCTATTCCAATTAAATGAACAAAGGCATTACAACCTTTCAACTTAGATGAAAGATGTTTTTCATCTAAATTTTTAGAAATAATTATCATGCCTGATTTTATTTTTTTTCTTTTACGAACAATTTGAAGAGTATCTAATCCTTTTGCTACTAATAGATGACTAAGATTTCTTCCTACAAAACCATTAGCACCTGTTACAGCCACTTTTAGTCTTTTTAGATTGGTCATGAATAGAATAATGCCGACAAATTAATTTTAAGTATACTTTAATTAATTTAAGATTGAATTCATCAGAATGTTATGGAATTTTAGGTATAGGAAAAAATGCATCTTTAAAGGAGATAAAACAAGCATACAGGCAACTTTCACTAAAGTATCATCCTGATCGAAATAGAAATGAGCTGGATGGTTTAAAATTTAAAGAAATAACAGAAGCATACCAGATTCTCAGAAAGGAGAAGAAAAAAGAACACAAACCAAGAAAGGACGTAGAATCAGCTCATGCAGAATTTTGGAAATATTATGAAAAAATAATGGAGGACGAATTTCGATTTTATAACAAAACTAATTTTAGTAATTATTCCAGTCCATTTGGAGCTAATAGTTTTCAAGATCAACATTCAAATGTAGCAAAAAAAATTTCACACAAAATAACGCATCTTATACTATATGTGGGACTCTCATTAATGGCAATTTGGATTATTCTTTCAGAACTCTTCAAGTAAAAGGTTTGAATAGGATTATTACATAACATGTTCAATCTTTCTTGTGGAGTTTAACCCAAAACCAAGAGATAAACTGCGTACTGGTTTTACCACAGGAACATGTGCATCTGCTGCATCAGTAGCTGCACTTTTAGCAATTATGCATCAAAAAAAAATTGAATCAGTTGATGTTATACTACCAAAACGTTCAAAAATTAACATAAAAATTGCAAGCTGTCAATTCAGTAATAAGACTGCAAGATGTTCTGTTATAAAAGACGCAGGTGATGATCCAGATGTTACTCATGGTGCTGAAATATTCGTTGATCTCACTCTTACTGACAAAGCAGACAGTATAGAAATAGATGGTGGAGAAGGAGTTGGAAGAATAACAAAACCCGGTCTTGGATTAGAAATTGGTGCTGCAGCAATTAATCCAGTACCAAAAAAAATGATAAAAGGAAATGTTTCACAAATCGCAAAAGACCTTCTAAATAAAAAAGGCATTAAAATTATAATTTCAGTTCCAAAAGGAAAGGAACTGGCAGTAAAAACTGATAATCCAAGACTTGGAATTATTGATGGTATTTCAATTTTAGGAACTTCGGGAATTGTAATCCCATACTCAACTGCATCATTTGCAGCTTCAATAAGGCAAGCGTTAGATGTTACTGTTGCAATGAAAGATGATTCGGTTGTTCTTACAACTGGTGGAAGAAGTGAAGACTATTCAAGAAATATCATAACTCTGCCTGAGCACTGTTTTATACAGATGGGGGATTTTTCAGGATATGCAATTGAACAATGTACTAAAAAGAAGATCAAGAAGGCCTACGTAATAGGTTTTATTGGCAAATTCTCAAAGATTGCAACTGGTGTAAAACAAACTCACGTCAAAGGTTCAAAGGTTGACATGAATTTTCTTGCAAAAATTGCTCAGAAATATAATGCAGATAAAAATACTATAGAAAAAATCAAGAATGCTAATACAGCTAGACACGTATTAGAAATTGTATCAGAAAACAAATTGGAAAAATTTTTCGATGGAATATGTTCTGAAGTATACAAACACCTACGAGATCAATCAGAAATGAAGGTTGAAATTGATGCAATCATGTTTGATTTTGATGGAAATGTTATAGGAAGACATTCACAATAGAGAGAGATTTTATTAAACCTGAAACATTCTGTTGCATGGAAAAAGTTTCCGTTATTGCAATTACAAAGAAAGGAATACAGATTGCCCTATCATTAAAAAAATTGTTTTCAAATTGGAGCGTCTATGCGCCTTCAAAATTTTCTAATAATAGTCAAGAGGTGAAATGGTTTACTGAACCAACTTCAATAACACTAGGTAAGCTTTTCAAGTCAAATGACGCATTAGTATGTATATTTTCCTTAGGAGCAGTTGTAAGGCTAATTATCCCCTACATAAAAGACAAGAAAACAGATCCTGCTGTAATTGTTATTGATGATGCTGCAAAGTTTGTTATCAGTGCTCTTTCTGGCCACCTCGGAGGTGCCAATAAGCTAACTGAGGAAATTGCAAGAGGATTAAGTGCAGTTCCAGTGATTACTACAGCAGCAGACGTAAACAAAACAATTGCAGTTGATCTTCTTGGTAGAGAATTCGGTTGGAAGATAGATGATGATGGCACTGTAACCAAGGTCAGTGCTTTCATGGTTAATGAAGAAAAAATAGGCGTCTATCAAGATGCTGGCGAAAAAAATTGGTGGGCGAAGGAACTTCCAAAAAATGTTAAACTATATGATACCGTAGAAGAGCTCAGAAATTCACAATGTGTTGGATATCTTATAATTTCTGATGTACTAATAGATGACGAAAAAACTAAAAACGCAGTAGTTTATAGACCTCTAACCTTAGTGGTTGGTGTTGGTTTGCATGGTGACACTACAAAAGAAAAAATTAAAGAAAGTTTAGATTCGTGCTTTAAAAAATTCAAACTGAGTACGAAATCTATTGCAAGATTTTCTAGTATTAAGAAGACGGTAGAAGTTAAAGGGTTTAAAGAGCTTTCAGAAGAAATGGGTATTCCAATCGAATATTATGACAAAGAAGATCTTGCGAATATCAATATACCAAATCCTTCTAAAACTGTTCAAAATTTTGAAGGAATTCCTAGTGTTTCAGAAGCTTCTGCAATGAAAAGTTCAGGAGGAAAACTTGTAGTTGAAAAACAAAAATTTCCTCCGGATCTTACTATTGCAATTGCGAGGATTATAAGATGAAAAGGGGATTATTAATAATAGATAGAGGAAGTAGGGAAAAAGAAGTACAAAATGAACTTGGCTACATTTGCGATAAAGTCAAGATTAAAGGAAATTATTATTTTTCAGATTACTGCTTTTTGGAGGTAATCCCTCCTTTCATAGAAGAGGGGGTTGAGAAATGTCTCAGACAAGGAATTGATGCCCTTACTATAGTACCCTATTTTCTTTACCATGGAAAGAAAATCAAGGCAGCTGTGACTACTGCTATGAAACTACAGTTGAAAACAGAAGTAAAATTTACAGTTTCGAAACCAATGAGCTTACATAAATCAATGACAGAGCTTGTTGATAAAAGAATAGGAGATGTACTCTCTAAAAATAAAATACTCTTACCAAAAAAACAAATTGACATTTTAGTTATTGGTCATGGCAGCAAAGATCCAAATGCACAAATTGCTATCAAGTATATTGTAGACGGTCTTAGTTCCAAGTATAGAAACATTAGTCACTGTTTTTTGGAAATTGAAGAACCCAATATTCAACAAGGGATTGATAATTGTGCTAGAAATCATCCACAAGTATTGATTGCTGTCCTATATTTTTTACATGAAGGTGCACATGTAAAGAGAGATATTTTTGAGGAACTTAATCCTGCCATCAAGAAAGCAAATTTAAAAAATGTTTTCGTGACAAAGCACTTAGGTACTGATGAAAAAATGATTGATCTAGTTTTAGAAAGGGCAAAAGAAGTGGAAAATTGATCACTGAAAAAGGACAGTCAATAGAAGAAAAAAGCATGAAGATAATAGAAGATGAGATTGGAGATCATCCCTATAACCACTATGAGTGGCAAATCGTCAGAAGGGTGATTCATGCAACAGCTGATTTTGATTTTGCGCGAAAAAATATGATAATCTTTCACAAAATGGCGATAAAAAGTGGAATAGAGTCGCTAAAAAATGGGTGTAATATAGTTGTAGACGTAAATGGTGTAATTGGAGGACTCAACAAACAAAATCTCAGGGATTTTGGTAATGAAGTTATTTGTAATATATCAGATCCTGAGATAGGAAAACAAGCCAAGGAATTCAATAAGACGCGTGCACAGATATCAATGCGTATGGCCGCGTCACAAATGAGCCAAGGGTTGATAGTAATAGGTAACTCTCCAACAGCTCTTCTTGAGGTTATACAAATGATAAAGGAAAAGAAAACAAATCCAGCTCTCATTATTGGAGTACCAGTTGGTTTTGTATCTGCACAAGAATCCAAAGAACAGCTACAAGCTCTTGATCTACCTTACATTACAAATAAAGGTCGAAAAGGTGGAAGCCCTTGTGCATCTGCAACAGTCAATGCACTCTTTAAAATATTAAAAAATTCATCTTTGTAGTGTTGATGCAAATTGTACTTGCTTAACTTAATCGAGTTTACTTTGAATCCTATTCACGTTGTCTACTTGTATGTCGAGGTGTTTCTGGATCAGTTCCTTCATTAGCATGCATATGTCTGATAAACTGTTCAAAATTTCCTTCATCGAATAATTGCCATCCAAATTTGTAAACATCAAGATCATAAGAACGATAGTCCTCAATTATATCCCCAAACCAAGTTCTATAGAGGTCCGCCTCTCTGTTAGCCTGCTCTACGGTATTAAAGAACTTCAGTTCGATCCAATCTATGTTACCATTTGATCGTGCAGAGAAATCACAGAATGGTGCTTCAGTGAGGTATCTTTTCATATCATCTAATCTCTCTACAAAGTTCTTTGGGGAAGCAAGCTTAACTGTAACAAGACGTGGAACTCCCATGTTGACTTTTTGCATATCCAAGATAGGAGTATATCCCAAAATCACTTTGTTACGTTCCAGTCTAGCAATCCGTTTTCCAATTCCTCGCTCTGAAATTCTTATTTCTTTATCAGCTAATTTTTTTACAATGTTCCTTGCTGACTCTCGCCCATTGAGAATAAGGATATTTAGAATCTCCTTATCAAGGTCATCGATCATATTTTCAGATTAAATGCTTGTTTTCTATGCATAAAGGTTCAAAAAATGAACTTAACATGTCAAAATATTCACGTATTGAACTATCAATGGTTCAAAAGTTGAGCCCAATTCTTATACTTTATCGATATGGCTATCTTAGAGAAAAATGACTACACAAAAAGAAAATCACCTATTCGGACAGCAACGAAGGGAAACCCTATTGGAACAACCAACAGGAATGGCATTACAACAACAAAATGGGGTTGTAATTCCGACTGGTATTCCTGGCTTTGATGAAAGCATAGGACAGGGTTTGCCTGCTGGAAACCTGTATCTAGTTTCAGGCTCAATTGATAGTACTTCTCACTTACTTGTTCAACAGATTTTGTACAATAGAATAATCTCAAAACAAAAGGTAGCTTACTACACAGTTGAAAATTCTAGTACTGATGTTATCAAGGATATGGATCTTTTCGGTATGAATATTCAGAAATATGTAGATGAAGGCTCTTGGAAATTCATGCGATTAATACCACCTAAAACGAAAAAGGTTATGGATTCACTTTCAGAAATTCCAATGGAACAAAGAATTGATCTCGATGAAACATTTACATCTCTTATGAATAATTTTCATGACACAGTAAAAGATGGAGCTAGTACCGCACTACATTTACCAAGCCTAGTACGAAACTTCTCTCTTGACGAAATCCGAAACTTACTATTGTACATGACTGGAACGATTAGAACGTTTGGTGGTATTCATTTTCTGATGTTAACAGAAGGAGCACATGAACAAAATGTAGCTGTTACTATTAAGGATGGAGTAGATTCTGTCTTTGACATTTCATCGACGACACGTGGTAAAGAAGTTGAAAGCTCTCTATATATTCAAAAAATAAGAGGCGTGTTACCAAAAATGAGAACAATTAAACTTACACAACGTAAGGACGGACTTGCTACAGAAACAATTAGAAGGGTGTAGAGAAATTTGTTAACATTCGTACAACTTACATTACTTTTTCAAAACCCTCAAGCAATTATTAGTTTTCTCATACAAACTTCTAATTTGTTTGTTAGTTAGAACATCTAATTTAGAAGCGAAAACTAACTCATTTACGTGAATTTCTAATGCATTTTTGAACTAATTGTTCTGCAAAAGTGGACCTTGCAAAATGTAAATGCATGTATGAAGCAAGAACATTATATTCAATCAATCCATCCTTATTGTCTTTTATACCCCGACCGAGAGAAAGTTTGTAAGCAAATTTAGAATCTTTTGATAAGCAATCAAGTTCTGAGTAATGAAATTCATGTCCTTGAATTGTTTTACCTTTTCTTGAAATAATACTATCATTTGTTGTCTGTGCTCTTGTATAATTTAACGTAAGCATTTTTTTCATTTTAGTTTCAACATCGAAAAGTCCAACCATTTTGAATTTCTTTGAATCCTGTCCAATTGATTTTGTAAGATACATCAATCCTCCACATTCAGCATAGATTGGAATACTTTTCTCTGCTAGTTTTAGAATATTTTTTTTCATAACTTTGTTCCTTGCTAATTGTCCGCCTAAAATCTCTGGGAATCCACCTCCCAAGTAGAGTCCATCACATAATGGAATTTTAGAATCAGACAATGGACTGAAAAATTTGATTTTCGCGCCATACCTCCTTAATGCATTGAGATTATCTGGATAATAGAAGTTGAAAGAATTATCTAATGCTACTGCAATTGTAGTTTTTTGTTTGATGGAACGTTGACTTGAAACACGTGAAAGTTGAGAAGTGTTCAAACCAATTCGTATTATCTTATTAATGTCAAGAAATTCTGCTATTATCCGTGCCAATTTTTTTATCTTTAGTTGAAGTACTTTTTGTTCTTCTATTGGTATTAGACCTAAATGTCGTGACTCGAGATTAAATTTTAAATCATAAGGTACTGTTCCAATAATTGGAAGCTTTAATGCTTTTAATGCGTCTTTACATATTTCTTCATGTTTTTTACTGCCTATTTTATTCAAAATAATGCCAGCAATTCTGGAATTTTTCTGAAATTTAGTAAATCCTAAAGCCGTTGCAGCTATTGATCTTGCTGATTTACCTGCATCCATAACAAGTAGTACAGGAGTTTTTAGTAGATTTGCTATGTGAAAAGTACTTGAAAAATTAGATTTTCCAGAGAATCCATCGTAAAATCCCATGACACCTTCAATCACAGAAAAACATGAAGTGTTATTTCTAACAAAACTACTTAGAACTTCCTTTTCACCCATTAACCAAGGATCCAAATTTCTTGTCTCTTTTGTAGCTACTGCAGAAAGATAACTAGGATCTATGTAATCAGGTCCTACTTTGAATGGTTGTACACTGTGACCTGCTTTTCTTATACCATGAATTATTGCAGCAGTAATTGATGTCTTACCTACTCCACTGGTTATTCCAGCTATAATGATTCGTGGAATTTTCATTTAAATCAATATAATGATTTTTTATTTAAATGGATTCATAATGAGTAACACAAAATCTATACTAGTAAATGCACTTACCTAGCTATGAGATGCGTAAAAAATGGAAAATGGTCTAATTATTGTGTATACTGGTAATGGTAAAGGAAAAACTACTGCTGCGCTTGGTTTAGTTTTAAGAGCAGTTGGGTATGGCTACAAAGTTTCTATGATCCAGTTTATCAAAGGTTCTTGGCACTACGGAGAAATGAATTCATCAAAGAGGCTTGAACCCGAGTTTGAACTAACTGCTGTCGGTAAAGGTTTTGTTGGAATAATTGATGATAAAAGTCCAAGATCTGAACATAAAAAAATGGCAAAAGAAGCTTTGCTATTATCTGTCGAAAAAATTCTATCAAAAAAATATGATATAATAATACTTGATGAGATTAACTATGCAATTAATTTAGGCCTAATCGAGTTAAGTGAGGTTTTAAAGTTGTTGGATAAAAAACCTATCAATTTGAATTTGGTTTTAACGGGGAATTATGCTAAAAAAGAAATCATAGAAAGGGCGGATATAGTAACTGAGATGAAGGAGATAAAACATCCCTTCAAGCAAGGACAAAAAGCAAAAAAAGGAATAGATTTCTAATCAGCAACATTAAATTACGCACCAAAAATTTTGAGTCTATGTCTACAGAAATTCAAGAGTTACCAGAAATAGGTGAGATTGTTATTGCAACTATTACTAAAATTATGGATCATGGTGTGTATGTTAATCTTGATGAATATGACGGTGCACAAGGATTTTTACACATATCAGAAGTTGCCCCTGGCTGGATCCGTAATGTAGGAAAGTTCGTCCGTACTGGAGAAAAGAAAGTTCTTCTAGTAAAAAAAGTAAATCCTACAAGATCAGAGATAGATCTTTCATTAAAACAAGTTTCTAGGGATCAAAGAAAGAAAAAATTATTACAAGTGAAACGAACTGAGAAAGGCAAAACACTTCTTGATAATGTAAAAACAAAGGCTAACCTTTCATCAAAAGAGATCAATGATTTGGAGGAAGAACTTTACAACAAATTTGATTCTGTTTATGATGCTTTTTCTGATATTGCTATAAAAGGAATTTTGGTTTTGAATGATCTCAAATTATCGAAAAAGATACTTTCAGCTATAGAAGAAATCAGTTCCAAGATCAAAATTCCTCACGTAGAGATTCGGGGAATGTTAGAAATTACTAATCCTAGGTCCACGGGATTAGATATTATTAAAAAAACATTACTTGATGTTTCAAAGGAAGATGAGAATACTAATATCAAAATATCCTACATCGGTGCCCCGAAATATAGACTGCATATTTCGGCTCAAACTTTCAAAGAAGCAGAAAAAGCCTTGAAACCAACTCTCTCTAAAATCCAAGGAGCAATAGAAAAAAAAGATGGTACATTCAAATTCACTCGAGAAGAATCTAAAAAATCTCGTGTGTGATAGATTTGAGATTTCAGATTCGAAAATGTATTGTGTGCAAGAGATTTACCTTAAAAGATAACTGTCCCAATTGTGGAAAGAAAACTAAAATGGTACACCCTGCTAAATTTTCTCCTGATGATAAATATGTAAGATATAGACTTTCTGATCGATATAACTAAGTGACTCTAAATCATATTAAATTTCTATTTTTCATGAATTCTTAATCATAACTTTTGTAACAATTGAGGCTTCACTATCAATAGGCTGATCTAGAGCGTTAGTTTCCAAGGAAGCAATTTTGTCCACAACGTCTTGACCTGATATCACTTCACCAAATATTGTGTATTGGCCATCTAACCATGGCGCATCATCTAGCATTATGAAGAACTGTGATCCTGCACTATTAATGTCAGGGCCACGAGCCATAGATACAATGTATTTTTTATGTTGCAGATTGCTAAATTCTTGTGTTATTGTGTAACCTGGATCACCAGTACCCCACGTATCACGTGAACCCGTGATCGTGTTTGGATCTCCGCCTTGAATAACAAAACCAGGAACTATTCGGTGGAATAATGTTCCATCAAAAAATCCAGATTCTGTAAGTTCCTTAAAGTTAGCAACAGTTCGAGGTGCTACATCATCCTTGAAAGCAATTTCTATATCACCAAAGACTGTTGTTAAAACTGCTGTTTCCCCACTTGGTTTGAAATTTGTTTTTTCAATAGACAATTCATAATCATGATTAACTTCGTAAATCAGGACGCCAGAAATTATACCAGCATCATTTCTGTTAATGCTTGGTGATTCATAAGCTAGTTTTAAGGGACCATCTCCCGTCGAAAAATATTTGATATCTTTTACATAAACCGGTTCAAAACCTGGTAGGAAAACATTTGTTTCTAACTCAGATATCTCATCTAAATAGAAAACTGGAGTGAAAGGAATCATTTTCCCTGCTAGTGTATTCTCCCAAAAGTAGTCATTTGGGTAATAGTCTTCATGAAGGTATTGTAGAGTGTTTTCTCCAGATATTCGAATAATCCAAAACATTTTGCTCTCCTCTCCACCACCTCCTAGGAAATAAAGTGGTTCTTCACCTACGTCTGTAATTCTTTGACCTACTACATATATCAGAACATAGTCCGCCTCTAGATCTTGTAGAATCTTCCAGGCTTCACTTTCATTACTCACAAACATTTTTGCAAGTTGTTCAATTCTTTCTGTAAATAGTGTAGAGTTATCAGCCAGAGTTGTTCTTTCGCCGATTGTTGTTATCCAGTAGCCATAATCCCACCATGAAGCTATTATTGCATCCTCAGGCGTATTATTTTTTATCCAATCTAATGCTACAAACCAGTCATCAGAAGCAAAATCAAAATTTGAGCCTCCATGAAGGATCGTAGGCGGTGCTTTTACAAAGTCAAGCAAGTTAGCGTTAACTGGAAAAACTGTTGGCAGCAAAAGTAGTATAATTATCACTACCACATAAGAAATTTTATTTAGAGCTCTTGGGAGTTTCAGAACTTTTTTGTCCTTGATTAAACTATTTCCTAACATTTCAGAAGTTAAAATGGCCAAGCCAACTGATGAAAGAATGATTATACCAATAGATGAAAATAATTCCAATCGAGCGAAAGCAGAGCTAGCGTAAACCCCAACCAATCCTATAATTAATGCAAAGACCATCATCTCATTTTTAATATGAACTGGTAACTTGCCCTTTTGATTATCCGTTGACCTTCTGAAAATAAACCAAACTCCAAGACCTGCAAAGAGAAGTAATACAGGCGTAGTTGTAAAAGTCTGTGCAACTGTTAGTGTAAGATGCTCTGCAACTGAAGCCGTAAGAACATCCTCTGTAGTTAAGAATGGATTTATTGCGTTAAGGTATCGAAATGTTGGTAATGTTAAGACGTTCGATGCAAGTAGTGCAATGGTTCCAATAATGGATATACTTAGGAATCCCAAACCATTACGAATCCAAGTTTTTTCATTCTTGCTGAATTTGCGAATAATTGTCAGAATTACTAAAAATATTGTAGGTCCAAATAACCCAAAACCTCCAAATCCAACAATAAAATCTATCCCAGGTCTCTCAAATGCTAATAAAGTAGTAAAGATTGTGACAACAAATAATGGCACAGCCCAAATCAGAAAATTGTGATCTTTTCTGAGGAAAGGAAGTGCTACAATAAACAAGCCTATTGGAATTACAAAGAATTGGTTTCCTCCCCATGCTGATAATCCAAAAGTCATGAAAACTCCTGCGGCAACTAATTTTGCAAAAGCAACCTTATGATTATCTGATTTCAGTCCGCTCAGAAATAGGTAAAGTGCTAAAAGTGAATAAAAAAGGCCAACTGGTTCTGATTTGAACCAACCTATTGTACCCCTGATAATTAATGGTAGTGAGAGTGCAAAAAAAAGCGAGGCGAAAAGACCGGCGGTGGTACCACCCATAACACGAACAAGAGCAAATATAATTACAACAGTAAGTGAGGCAAAAATAACTGGAAGGATAATAGTAAAGTCATAAAGACTAGTTCCAAGACCGAAAATTTGGTACAAGAATGCTGCTGTAACATGTAACATGACCTGCGAAGTAGCTGATATGTTTCTGCCCCAAGGATACCAGCTCATATCGTCATGCCATTCTAGGTATTCATCTAAACCGTTTTCTACGAGAAATTCGGTAGCTCTATAATTAAAAAAAGGATCAAACTCGTTTAATTCAAAGCCATAATCGCCTGCTTGTGATCTAATTAGAGCTGACATTGAAAAGGAGAGAGTAAGAATACCAATTATGAGCAGATGGTGCAAACGAAAATCAAAACTATAGACTGTGAATAATTTAGAATTAGAAACCAATCTTATTTTACGCCTATATACTTGATTTATTACTCTTTTGTAAGAATTTCCACGTCGCAGGAATTAACTAGATTCCTGAATTTCTTTGCATCTTGTTCTGTTCCAACTATAGTACCATAATGCATTGGGATTGCTAGTTTAGGTTTAATTTTTTCTGTCGCCATAGCTGCTTCGTTTGCTGTCATTACATATGTACCGCTCACAGGCACAAACAGAACATCTGGTTTGAGATCTGTCATTGGAGGAATTAAATCAGAATCTCCAGTGTGATAAAATGATGTACCATCAATACTAACTATGAAACCTACTTTGTTATCCTCTTTTGGATGAAATGGTTTATTCGTGTCTGGGTTTATTTTATCAACATTGTAAGCAGGTATCGCTTTAATTTTTACATCCCTTACAGTTTTTTCCTCGCCGGGAGCAATACCAATTTTTTCTTTTGAGTTAATCTTAGAGAGTTGATCAATACATTCACTTGCAGCAACAATAGTTGTGTTAGGAGATACAGTTTTTTCCAAATCTTCTAGACTTAGATGATCAAAGTGATTATGTGAAATCAAAATTATATCTGCTAACATAGGTTTAGATAATTTGAATGGGTCCAGACATATTCTGATATCTTTTTCCAGCGTAAACGTATCATGCCCAAACCATCGAATCTTAATTCCATTATACTCAAACAAGGATTAGAAAATCTCTTTTGATCAAGTTAAACTTTACTGGGTTCCAAAACAATCCTATTGTTTGATAATGATACAACCGAGCCACCTAATTCTTTTATCTTCTTTTTAAGAGCCAAGTCCAATGTTGCAACAACTCCCTTACTAGATTTAATGTATGATAATATAGCATCATCTACATAAGAACCTGAAATTTCAATTTTCTTAAAATCTTTTATTAATTGCAAGGCTGCGGTAGCAACTTTACTTTTGTGAATGTCACCTTCACATAATCTTTTAAGTTCTTTAACTACTATATTGGGAATTACAAATTTAATCGAACCAAGTTCTGTTTCCAAGTTAGAGATGTTCTTAATTTTTTCTGATGCAAGAATCATTAGAAAACTTGTATCACAAATGACTTCAACCAACTATGCCAGCACCGATAAGTCTCCACCTATCAGCAATTCTCCTACTTATTGCAACTCTTCCTTTTTCAAAAAGACAAACAGGTCTTCTAAATTGTACATCAATAATATTTTCTTTTACTTTAACAACCTTTGAAAGTACTGGGGCAGTTCCTACGTTAAGTCTAAGCAATTCATTCTCCTGAACTGGATTGACCTTGATTTCACCTGCCGAACCTACTGCTTTATCAAACAAAGTAATTTCAATTTTTGTTTTCGACGAATTTTCAGGTAAAGTACCTGGTTTACCTACAACAGATCCGATGAAGGAGTCATTTCGTGCCATTGATGGATCAAGTTTTGTGCCGATTGCAACAAGTCCTCCTGGTTTGACATCTTGTACTATACCAGCACCTGTTCCCAATGAGACTATCTCGGTTGTGATTGGTTCGTAAACACGTTTTTTTTCGTTTAGGATACCAGGTTTTATCTCTACTTCATCGCCTACCTTGAATATCCCTTGTGTCAGAGTTCCTCCGATAACGCCGCCTTTCAAATTCTTTATGTCAGTGCCCGGTTTATTTACATCAAAGGATCGTAAAACGTGCATTATGGTTTTAATAGATTCATCTCTTTTCGGTGTTTGTATAGTAGATTCTAGCGCTGAAATCAGTGCATCTATGTTAAGACCACTCTGAGCTGAAATTGGAATGATAGGAGACTTTGCAGCTTTTGTTCCTTTCACAAACTTTGTAATATCAGAGTAGTTCTCCATGCATTCCTTGTGGGAAAGTAGCTCCGCTTTATTCTGCACCAAAATTATTTGTTGAATTCCAAGTGTTTCAAGTGCAAGAAGGTGTTCCTTAGTCTGAGGTTGTGGAACTTTTTCATTTGCAGCAATAACAAGCATTGCACCATCCATTAAAGCGGATCCTGATAACATATTTGCCATTAGACTTTCGTGTCCAGGGCTGTCCACAAAGCTTACAACTCTTGACAACTCACTTTCACTGCCACAATTTGTGCATTTTGGGGTAACTGAATATCCTTCTGGAGCAGAACAATTCTTACATTTGTAGAATGCAGCATCTGAATATCCTACACGTATTGTAATTCCACGCTTTAGCTCTTGACTATGGACACTTGTCCAAACACCAGTCAGGGACTGAATTAGTGTTGTTTTTCCATGATCTACATGACCGGCTGTTCCTATGTTAACACAAGGCTGGTGACCATATTTTTTAACATACCAAT